>CAYJJM010000090.1:0-5716 GCA_964370515.1 uncultured Oscillospiraceae bacterium
TTCAACTGCTTCTGCTCCACCATTTGTGAAGAAACAGTATTGAAGATCTCCAGGTGTAATCATCGCCATTAGGTTTGCTAGATATCCTCTTAGTGGATCTATTAATTCTTGAGAATGTAGAGCATATCTGTCTAATTGGCATTTAACCGTTTTTAAAATTTCTGGATTTCTGTGTCCACATGTGTAGATACCAAATCCTCCTAGACAGTCAATGAATTTTGTTCCATCAAGATCTTCAAAATGTTCTTCACTGTCAGTCCACTCAATGAAAGCAGCATCATCAGATACAGATTTTCTGTATTCTAACCATCCTGGATTTACATTTCCGTTGAAATTTTTAATTGAATCATCATGGATAGCCTTTTTATCAGCATCACTTAGAGAATCTGCTTCAATATAGCCAACGATTCTTTTTGCTTCTTCTAACGCTTTTTGCTTATTAACTTGAGTCATTTTATTGCCTCCTTTAAATTAGTCACCCTATTGTGACCTTTCTTATTAAACTTATCTAAATTCTATAAGTTATTTGTGTTCATTTCAAGTTTATATCTTGCTGTCCTTTTATACTTTTTTGCTATTATTGAAATTTCAACATTTTTTCACCCTACACATGTTTTCTTTTTTCCCATTTTTGAGAATTTTTCTTATTGCTACACCTTTTTTGAGTTTTACAATAAAAAACAAGGGGCGGCCCTTGTTTTTAATCTTTTTTCAAAAAGTTAAGCATTACTCTGTGCTATCAATATCCGTTCTATAGGATACATATTCTTTCCCATCATCGTTTACTTCATTATAGAATTTGAATGTGTTTTTTCCATTCTTTTTCGCATTATATAATGCTATGTCTGATTTTTTGTATAATGTATCGAAATCTTCTCCATTAAGGGGATATTCTGCAACACCAATACTAACAGATACCTCTACATTTTTATCTTTATCTTCATATTTTTTGTCAAATGCTTTGCATACATTTTCGCATTTTTTTGTAACCATTTTCCCTGAAGTAGTTTCTTTCATGAATACAAAAAATTCATCTCCCCCAATTCTTCCTATTATATCATTTTTTCTAAATGAGGTTTTTAAATATTTGGCAAATTCCTTAAGTACTTCATCTCCAAATTGATGACCAAATGTATCATTTATTGTCTTAAAATTATCTAAATCTATAATTATCAGCACATGCTCATTTTTTTCTTTATTTGAGTTTTTTATTATTTTTTCTATTTTATGTTCAATTGTTCCTTTGTTATAAACTCCTGTAAGCAAGTCTATCTCTGACATCCGTTTTAGTTTTTCGTTTTCCTTTTCTTGGTGGTCTATATCTTTCATAAAACCAATGCCTTTGATTATATTTTGCTTTTTCCCTTCTTTGATAGGCACTCCCGCAAAGTTGCACCATATATATTCTTTGGTATCATGCTTTAGTCTAAGTTTAACATCTGAAATTTTTTCTCCTTTTCTTAATCGTTCAAATATTTCCATACCTTTATCCACATCATCGGAGTGGAAAAACTGTTCAAATTCTTTTATTTCTATTATTCGAACATTTTCCTCTCTACCAAAAACTTCTTTAAAGTTCCCTGTAATTTTCACTTTTTTCAGTATAAAGTCCCACTCCATTATAAATTCTTTCATCTGACCTGATAAAAATCTTAGATTTTTTTCATTTTCTGCAGCATATTTTGTCAGCTCGGTTTGTGTTCTATACACCCATATAAGAAGAGTTATAAAAATGAGAATAATATTAATAAATAAAACCGTTCCATTTTTCAGTTCTAAATTTGCTTCTTCTTTTATGACTTCATACGGAACAACATCATACATTACCCAGTTATTAATTTCTATGGCTTTGTAGCATGCAACCCTTTCTTCCTCGCCCACTTTATACCTTGTGGTGCCCTCTTCTCTATTCTTAAAATCTGCTTCTATCTGCGCCGCATCATATCCTGATTCGTAATCAAGTTCTAAAATGGCTTCATGGAACAAAGTGTCCATTGCTAACATTTGCTGAGAATCACTTGCTGCCACATACCTTCCATTGCTATCGATTACATGATAGTATCCCCCTGCCAAATTTAAAGTTTTATTAAAAACTTCAGAAATCTTTTCTGTAGTCAAAACCCCAATAAAATAAACTTCTACTTTTCCTTGGTCATCCAAAAGGGGAACATTGACAGCAACTGCTTCTTTCTGAGCATTTTCATCAAAATAAACTTCTGTTGCAAAAGATTCTTTTGTTTCCATCTTTTCTGTAAATTGATAGGCGGCTTGAATCAACTCCCCATCTTTTGTCACAAAAGACTCTCCATCGGGAAATACCACTCCTATTTTTTCAAAATCTTCAATAACAGTTAAGTCATTTAAAATCTCTTTAAAATAGTCTTCATTTTCTCCCACATTCCCCAAAAAATATGTACTCATAGTTAAAAGGTTTGCATATTTATCAAATAAGTCTTCTACTGAATTTGCATTTGTTTCTGCCGCAATCATCAATTCTTCTTGGGAATCTAAAAAGCTATTTTCATTAGTATCTCTAATAAACACAAAGCCAGCTGATGAAATCCAAATCAGCAGACAAATCAACATTATTGTCCCAGTTATTTTTCTGGTTCGTTCTGTAATATTGCTCAATTTTTTCTCCTAGCTTTCTTGTGTTTAGAATATCCATTTTTACTTTGCCTAAGGTTACTTAATATTACTTAAAATTTTATACATTGTCAATGAAATAATTTGTTTTTTTTCGCTTTTTATTTGCAAATTGTTTTTTATTATTTTTTTGATTTTGTCCTTGGTTTGTTTGTAATTTGTCATAGTGTATTTTGTTTTCTTTTGGATTTATGTTATTATATAGTTTGTATTTAATAAGGAGGATCATATGGAATATATAAAGAACATAATTGCAGGTGCTTTAATTGGCATTGCGAATACCATACCTGGGGTTAGCGGAGGAACTATGGCCGTAATCCTTGACATGTACGACAAGCTTTTGAATGCTTTTAGCCTTAAAAATCTTAAAAACAATCTTGGCTTTTTAACTCTTTTGGGGATAGGTGGCATCTTAGGAATACTAGGCTTTAGCAAGGTAATAGTTAGACTACTAGAAGAATATCCATTAATATTAAACTATATATTTATAGGTCTCATCATAGGAAGTATTCCCATAATTTTAAAAAATGCTAAGAATTCTTCCAAAACAGTCAAAGTATATAATATGGTTTATGGTGTGATTACGCTTTCTATAATGATATGGCTTAGTTTTAGTTCTAGTAGTGATATAACAAATAAATCACTAGAGGATATGGGGGGGATGTCTATTCTCCTTGGCCTATATCTCTTTGCTGTTTCTTTCGTTTCCGCAATAGCCATGTTACTCCCTGGCATAAGCGGCTCTTTGCTACTTCTAATATTTGGGGTATATGCTGTAATTTTAGAGTCTATAGATGGGTTTTATTTCCCTGTCCTTATTCCTGTTGCCTTAGGCGTAGGGCTTGGTGTTTTAGCCGGCATTAAAGCCATAAGAGAACTTTTAAACCGTTTCCCTCAGCCAATTTATTTTGCTATATTAGGGCTAATGGTTGGCTCTATTTTTACAATTTGGCCTGGATTTGAGGTTTCCACCCAAGGCTTTATAGCAATTGGGTTAGGCATATTTTTTGGATTAATAGCTTATTTCTTTTCTAGAAACAAGTAGCGATAACAAAAAGCCACAGAATTAATCTGTGGCTTTTATTCTGACTTAATTCGTAAGATTTCTCTTAGCTAGGCTTATTGGTCTTCGTTTTTCTTTTTGCCTATGCAAATCATAGCAATAACTCCACCTACAGTGGCAACCGCCATTAAAGCTCCTGCAACTATAGCAATTAGTTTTTTATCTTTCATATTCCCACTCTCCTATCTTAAAATTATCTTTACTCTATTCTACAGAAATTCAACATTTTAATCAATAGTTTTTTAAGTAAATATAAAATACTTGCTTAATTTGATATATTTTACATCTTTTCTTTTGATTCCTAGCCTTCTAATCCTTCAACTTACTGATATGCTTTATTAAGCTTTTACTCTGCTGTTTTTGCCCCAGGTTTTTTTGGTTCTGGCGGATTTGCTTTCAAAATAACTTTTTCTGTATCTGGATCCGTATATTTCTTTTCCATATGCAGACATTTCTTTGGACAAACTTCTACGCAGTGGTTACATTGGATGCAACTCATCTTTTCAAGAACCCAAGATGCATTTGCCCTATCTACTGTAATAGCAGTTGCTGGGCATTTTTTTTGGCATATGCCGCAAAGAATACAATCTTCTTCTGTAATCCTAATTTGCCCTCTAGTTCTTTCTTGCCATTCCCTAGGCACTGCAGGGTAGTTGAGAGTTGCAGGTTTTTTGAAAAGACTTTTCAAAACTAATTTTCCTATTTGATAAAAAGCCATGTTATACCTACCTTTCTGTACAACTAATACAAGGATCTATAGTAAGAACTAACATTGGCACATCTGCCAAGTCGCAACCTTGTAATGTTTTAACTAATGCCGGAATATTCATATTGGTAGGAGTCCTAACTCTCATTCTCTCTAAGAATTTAGTACCATTCCCTTTTGCGTAGTAAACAGCTTCTCCCCTTGGTTGTTCTATTCTCGCCACAAATTCACCTTCTACATTCCCTTTGACAGGAACTGATATTGGTCCTTCTGGTATTATTTCAACTGCTCTTTCTATCATTTCAATAGATTTCATTATTTCGCCAATTCTAACTTTACATCTAGCATATGAGTCTCCACCTTCTTCGATTACAGGCTCAAATCCGATTTTTTCATAAACCCCAACATCGTCTGCTAGCCTCATATCCTGAACAATACCCGATGCTCTTGCCATAGGCCCTACAGCAGATAGTTCCATAGCTTCTTCTTTGGAAAGGTAACCTATTCCGCAAAGTCTATTTTTCACAGATGCATCATTCATAAACACCTTGCCTAGTTCATCTATTTCTTTTTTTATTCCATTTAGGTTCGTAACAATTTCTTTTAACTGCTCCTCATCCATGTCTTTGTTTACACCCCCAACCTTACATACAGAAAATATAACTCTTCCGCCTGTAGTTTTTTCTAGAAGGTCAAGTACAGTTTCCCTTACTTTCCAGCAATGCATGAATAAGCTTTCAAAGCCAAAGCCGTCAGCTAAAAGCCCTAACCATAAAAGATGAGAATGTATTCTGGACATTTCATGCCATATTGTTCTAAGGAATAATGCTCTTTCAGGAACATCTATGTCCATTGCACCTTCTACCGAAGCACAGTATCCCCAACCATGTCCAAAGCTACATATACCGCATACTCTTTCTATTACATATACCATTTCAGTATATTCTTTCTTTTCTACAAGTTTTTCCAGTCCTCTATGTATAAATCCAATTGAAGGAATTGCCTCTAATACTTTTTCATCCTCTATAACAAGATCTAAGTGTATAGGCTCCGGCAATACTGGATGTTGTGGACCGAAAGGAATAATAGTTTTCTTTCCCATGTTTACCTTCCTTTCTACTTTTTCATCCAAGGTGTTGGTTCTTTGGTTATAAAGTACTTACCTTGGAAATCTAATTTATTGTGTTTAAATTTAATGCCAAAAAGATCATTCATTTCATTTTCGTATATGAATGCACCCCAATATTCTCCAGTGATGCTTTCCATCTCTCTACTTTCATCTATTGTCATTTTTAGATTAA
>CAYJJM010000091.1:0-2833 GCA_964370515.1 uncultured Oscillospiraceae bacterium
TCCCATCGACTTTTATCACTTTACAGATTGAAGCCCGAAATTTACGATATTTTACAAATTGAAGGGTGCATTTCCCGACACTTTACAAATTGAAACGACCATTATGTTTGAAAAGGTTGTATATTATTGCAATTTGGATATATAATATTATTATCAAATTAAAATATTTATGTGAAAGTTTAAATCTAAGGAGCAAGAAAATTATAATTACTAAAAATAGAAATAACCCAAGACATCACAAATTACTATGGAGAATATGTTCCTGGCTGTGCGGAGTATATGCAAAATTCATTAGAAAAAATAAAATAATATTGGAGGATTCTAGCAAAGTGAATTTAGACGATACATTTTTGTTGCTAGGTAACCATAGTTGTTTTTATGACTTTTCTTTTGCAGTTCAGGCAATAGGAAATCACCCAACTCACTTTGTAATGGCTAGAAAATATTTTACAAACCCAGTTTCAAACTGGGCGTTGAAACTGGTGGGGGCAATTCCAAAGGAACTGGCAACGACAGATATGGAATGCGTAAAGACTATTTTGAGAACTTTAAGACGAGGGAAAAATGTTGCAATATACCCAGAGGGAAGGGTGTCAATGTGGGGAAGAACAGAAAAAATTACTATTGCTACTGCCAGCTTAGCAAAAAGGGCGGGGTGCAATTTAGTCTTAGTGCAGGACAAAGGCGGATTTTTTTCTACACCTCCATATGGTGGTAAGGGCAATAAACAAAGCAGCGTATCTAGAGCCTTTTTTTACACCAAAGAAGAAATAAAAGAAATGTCTATAGAAGAAGTATATAATTTAATCTTAAAAGGTTTATCTGTAGATCAGTATGATAATTGCCCAAAGGAAGGCAAAAATTCTAATGTAGGAGTCAAATTAGAGACTTTTTCATACTTTATATATCTTTGCCCTAATTGTGCAAAACATTTTACTATGGTACTGTCAAGAAGCAAACTTACCTGCAGTGCCTGTGGAGCGGTGGGAGATATAGAAGGGGCGCATGTTAAATGGAAAGATTTAAATTTTCCATCAAATTTGAGTGGGATTTACACAAAATATATCCAAATAGAAGAAAAGAACCTCAAAGAAAAGCCCCCTTCCTTTGAAGGAGAATGCAAGGTGGAAATACGAGACCTGGTTAAGGGTGGAAAAGAGATAATAAGAAATAGAAAATTGTTTGTAGATATGGAAGAAAAAAAGGTGAAAATTTCAGATGCAAAAATGAAATCTGACGAAGAAATAACCTTGGATTTGTCCTTGGTTGAGTATATTCCATTTGATCCAGGTGGTAACTTTCAAATATATCAAAACAGCAAGTTATATATAATTTGGCCAGCAAATCCGTTTCACTGCACAGCAATTTCAGTTATGGTAGAGGCGCTAGGAGAAATGTTATAAAGCTAAGTGAACGAACAACCAATGTGAGATTGGGTGTGCTGAAAGTTTGAGAGTAGTGTAATTTTATATGGTAGTAAAAAAAGATGACATAGTAGTTGTGGATAAAAGAGGCAGGCAGTGGACTCAAGAAGCATATGTAAATATGGTAATGAAAAACTCTTCTGAGCAAGTAGCAATAGATAGTAATGTACAGCTTGTATTGAAAGTTTAAACGACAAATAAAGAGTTTGAAAATTCGATAATATCTGGCTAAGTAATATCTGATAGCAGATGGAAAAACTATTTGAAAAATAGAAAAATTCTTTACAAAAAAAGAACAATGTGATATTCTTAAGTTGCAAATAGATATTTGAGGTGGTAAAATTCGTTGTGGCCACAACCCGAAGGGATGACAGGGGAAACCCGAGAGATGCGAGAGCTACGACGCTCGGCGAATATCAAAACAGGAAAGAGAGCTATATGTACTGGCTTTCTTTTTAAAGCAGTGTAGCAAAATAAGTAAATATTAAGAACCAAGGAAACCAGGTTCTTTTTTAATGCCCGAAAGGGCTATTTTAATTTTCAAAAAATTGAAAGGAGAAAAGAGAAATGATGTTACTAAGATTTAAATGAGATTGCATCGACAAAAACATGCATAAAAAAAGAAAAAAATGAAAATTTATTTAACAAACCCATTGACAATACAACATTTATGGTAGATAATATATACATATTTACGAATATTTATGCAATTAGTTCAAAAAACCAAAACTAAAAACCCCCTTACCATAACAAAGAAATGAGGATTGATTACTTATGATAGCAAAGGAAAATTTCAAAGTTTTTATAGATGGTCAAGAAGGAACAACAGGCCTTAAAATTTATGATATTACCTTTTTATGTCTGCCAGATACTGCGGCTATGGAAACCCTATCTTTGGTAGAAAATGAAGATGTTAGAATCATAGATGCGTCAACAGCACATAGGGTGAATCCTTCTTGGACTTATGGATTTCCAGAAATGAGCAAGGAACAACCCCAGATGATTAAGAAGTCAAAACGAGTTGCAAATCCTGGATGCTATGCAACAGGTGCTATAGCAATAATCAAACCTCTTGTGGATATGGAGATTTTAGACAAAGACAGCTTCATAACATGCCATGGCCTTTCAGGATTTAGTGGAGGTGGAAAGGCGGCGGTTGCAGAATATACAGATGTTAATAGAGGGGAAGAACTAGATGCACCTAGGCACTATGCTTTGGAACTTAACCACAAGCATATTCCGGAAATTTCCACTATGACAGGGCTTGTGAGAAAACCCATATTTATGCCCATGATTTGCGATTATTATGAGGGTATGACTGTAACGGTTCCCTTGTTTTTTCAGCAATTAGGTGTTGATAATATAAAGGAACTGCAAATTCAATTTAAAGAATTTTATGTAAACCAACC
>CAYJJM010000091.1:2843-5670 GCA_964370515.1 uncultured Oscillospiraceae bacterium
AGGTTAACTCTATGGCAAGCCTTGATACTGGCTTTCTAGGTGCCAACAACAAAGCTGGCAAGGATGATTTGGAAATTTTCATAACGGGTAATGCCGAACAGGTTCAAATAACTGCTTGTTTTGATAATTTGGGCAAAGGTGCCTCAGGAGCGGCGGTCCAATGTATGAATTTAATGATGGGAAAAGACCCAACTATGGGATTGAATTTGGAGGATTAGATATGAAAGAGATATTTGGAGGAGTTTGTGCACCTATAGGATACAAGGCTAATGGCATTCATTGCGGCATTAGAAAAAATCGAGATAAGCGTGACCTTATGTTGCTTGTTAGTGAAAAGAAGGCAGCGGCAGCAGGAGTATATACACTAAATTTAGTAAAGGGTGCACCCATAATAGTTACTCAGGAAAACATTAAGGATGGATATGCTCAAGGGATTATTTGCAACAGTGGAAACGCCAATACATGCAATGCAGATGGAATTGAAATTGCAGAGAAAATGTGTCAATTGGTGGAACAGGTTTCTGGTGGAGAAATCTCTAGCCAGGATGTAATTGTAGCTTCAACAGGAATTATAGGGGAAAAATTAGATATTTCTCCTATAGAAAATGGTATGAAAGAGCTTTATCAAGGATTGGGGGCAAATAGCAAACCTGCTTCTGAGGCAATTATGACCACAGATTTGGTCCCTAAGGAAATTGCAATAAGCTTTCAGATAAATGGCAAAGAATGCCATATTGGTGGGATTGCCAAGGGTTCGGGAATGATAAAGCCAAATATGGCTACAATGCTAGTATTTTTAACAAGTGATGTAAATATAACTCCAGAAATGCTAAAGAAAGCACTAGATACAGATGTGAAGCATAGCTTTAATATGATATCAGTTGACGGAGACACTTCCACAAACGACATGTATATGATACTGGCCAATGGATGTGCAGAAAATCCTATAATCGATAAAGAAGGGGAAGACTACGAAAAATTCCTAGAAGCACTTCGCTATGTAAGCTTGAAACTTTCCAAAGAGATAGCAGGGGATGGTGAGGGTGCAACCAAACTTATAGAAGCCACTGTTAGTGGTGCTAATGACTATGAGGGAGCAGCTCAAATTGCAAAATCTATAATCTCTTCAAGCTTGGTAAAAACTGCCATGTTTGGAGAGGATGCAAACTGGGGAAGAGTCTTATGTGCTATTGGATATAGTGGAATTAATGTAGATGTTTCTAAAGTTGAAGTTGAGTTTCAGTCAAGTGCTGGCTGTGTCAAAGTTTGTAAAAAGGGTGCAGGGATTGATTTTTCGGAGGAAATCGCAAAGAAAGTGCTCAAAGAAAAGGAAATAAAAATATCTGCCTCGGTGGGAAATGGAGCGGCTTCTGCCACAGCTTTTGGCTGTGACCTTAGCTATGA
Source organism: uncultured Oscillospiraceae bacterium (assembly GCA_964370515.1). Classification (GTDB taxonomy): domain Bacteria; phylum Bacillota; class Clostridia; order Peptostreptococcales; family Anaerovoracaceae; genus CAYJHC01. The sequence continues at coordinate 4,248 of CAYJJM010000091.1, forward strand.
GTATGTGAGAATCAATGGAGATTATAGAACTTAGGAGATAAGCAATTATGAAAATCACCAATAGTCAAAGAGGAAAAATTTTGTGCAGTGCATTGCCATACATAAAAAAGTACAATAAAGAGATTATTGTGATAAAATATGGAGGGAATGCCATGATAAATGAAGAATTAAAACAAAAGGTTATGAGTGATATTATACTACTCAACCTAATTGGATTAAAGGTTGTTTTGGTTCATGGTGGTGGCCCTGAAATTACAGAAATGCTTACCAAATTAGGAAAGAAAGCCGAGTTTGTCAATGGACTCCGTGTTACTGATGAAGAAACTGCAAAAGTTGCACAAATGGTTCTAGCGGGAAAGGTAAATAAAAGTTTAGCCAGTTTAATAGAAAGCAATGGAGGAAAGGCTGTTGGGATTTCTGGAATAGACGGAAATATGATTGAAGCAGTTTCAGCTGATTCCCAATTAGGGTTTGTTGGGGAAATTACCAAAATTGATGTTTCGCCAATAACCAAATTGCTTGACCAAGGATATATTCCTGTGATAGCTTCCATAGGCAGCGACAAAGATGGAAATGTATATAATATAAATGCTGATGCAGGGGCTGCCAAAATTGCAGTGGCACTCAAAGCCAAAAGTCTTTTTTTGATGACAGATGTTGCTGGGATTTTGAGTGATAAAGATGATGTGTCTACACTAATTCCAGTTATAACTCCAAACAAGGCTTTGAGATATATCAAGGAAGGGGTTATTGGCGGCGGCATGATACCAAAGGTAAATTGTTGCATAGAAGCAATCAAGGAAGGGGTAAAGAGAGTTTTTATAATTGATGGAAGAGTAGAACACTCTATTTTAATTGAGATTTTAACAGATGATGGTATGGGTACAATGTTTATTGGAGGATAAAATGTTGAATAATAATGAAGAAAATTGTTGGGAAGTTAAAACTTTAGATGAAACATATGTTGCAGGATCTTATGGAAGATTTCCAATAGAACTATGCCAAGGCAAAGGTGCCACAGTTTATGACAAGAATGGCAAAGAATATATTGATTTTTGCAGTGGAATTGCTGTCAATTCTTTTGGTTTTTGTGATGAAGAATATAATGAGGCGGTTATTGCTCAGCTAAATACTCTTCAGCATGTATCAAACCTATATTACACAGCACCATACGCCAAACTTGCCAAAGCTTTATGTGAAAAAAGTGGAATGAAAAAAGTGTTCTTTGGAAATTCAGGTGCAGAGGCTAATGAGGGTGCGATTAAAGCTGCTAGGCGTTATTCTAATACAAAATATGGTGATGGAAGAAACACGATTATAACTTTGGATGGAAGTTTTCATGGAAGAACAATTACAACACTGTCTGCCACAGGCCAAGACTCTTATCATACAGACTTTATGCCTTTTACAGGTGGATTTCTTC
>CAYJJM010000092.1:0-4279 GCA_964370515.1 uncultured Oscillospiraceae bacterium
AAATATGTCTATAATATTTCCTCTAACAGCAAACTGACCCATAGCATAAACGTAGTTTTCCCTCTTGTAGCCTAGAGAGAAAAGAGTTTCGCCAATTTCTTCATAGTTTATTTTTCTTCCTTTATTGAAGCTAAGGTTTTCCCTAAAAACTTCATCTAAAGGCATTACTTTCTTTCCTACTGCCAAAGCCTCCATCACTATGACTTTAGGTTGATTTTCTTTGATGGCAACAATGGCTTTGTTAATTTCCTTTTCTTTTTCAATACTTTCTGCTTCATAAGACACCAGTTGATGGCCTTGATCATTTATAACTATAATTTCTCTATCAACAAAAAAAGCAAGATCATCTGCCAATTCTTTTGCCGTTTCATAGGTTGGCGAAACAATCAAACAAATGTCTTCCTCTTGATTTATAATGTCTGCTGCTATCTTTGCAGATCTACTGTCAGAAATCCCAGTGTATCTAATCAATCCCATTATTTTTCCTACATAATCTACATTCTCTTTTTCGTCACATCTTGTAAAGCTTTCCTTCACTGGGTGGTTCTATAATTGACCATTATATTTATTCATGGCTGATGAAACACCGTTTTTTATTAATTCTTCCGTTGCCAAGTTTACTTTATCTAAGAATTTTTCCATATCCTTTAGTTCTTGGGAAGAAAATTTCCCCAAAACATAGTCATGTATTTCCATTACTTGACTATTTCCTATGCCTAATCTAATCCTAGGGAATTCGTTACTTCCTAGCATCCCCACGATTGATTTCATCCCATTATGAGTTCCCCCGCTTCCCTTTTCTCTGATTCTGATTTCTTTTGGGGCAATATCCACGTCATCATAAATTATAAGCAGGTTCTTTAAATCAATCTTATAAAACCTAACTAAAGAAGCTACTGCCTTTCCACTAAGATTCATGAAAGTTTGAGGCTTTACTAAAATTATCTTTTTGTTTCCTATTTTGCCTTCTCCTAGTAAGGCATTATGCTTTATCTTGGTCACTGAAATATCAAACTCTCTTGCAAGTTTGTCTATTGCCATAAAGCCTATATTGTGCCTAGTCTTTTCGTATTTCATTCCTGGATTTCCAAGGCCTACTATAATAAATGTGTTTTCGCCTCCTTGAATATTCTTTTCTTTTTTCCAAAACATATTATCCTCTTTATCTTATTGGAAAAGTTTGCTAACAGATTCATTATTGTGTATTCTGTTCATTGCTTCTGCGAATAAAGGTGCTACTGAAAGTATCTTCATATTCTTTAATTTTCTATCTTCACTAATGGGTATAGTATTTGTAAGTATTATTTCCTTTAGGTTTGCTTTTTCCAATCTTTCCATAGCAGGTCCTGATAGAACAGGGTGAGTCGCACATACAGATACAGACTTTCCGCCAAGCTTAATAAGGGCTTCTGCTGCGTTACATATGGTTCCCGCTGTGTCTATCATATCATCAACCAAGATACAGTTTTTACCTTCTATATCTCCTATTACATTCATTATTTCGCTCATATTAGGTTCTGGTCTTCTCTTGTCTACTATTGCAATTGGTGCATTTAATGGTTCTGCCATCATTCTTGCACGATTTGCACTTCCGTGATCTGGGGATACTATAACTATATTGTCTATGTTTTCTTTTTTGTAATACTCTACTAATATAGGAGTTCCCATTAAATGGTCTACTGGAATGTCAAAATATCCTTGTATCTGTGCTGCATGTAAGTCCATTGTTATGACTCTATCTGTTCCTGCTGCCACAAGCATGTCTGCTACTAGTTTGGATGTAATTGGGTCTCTAGCTTTTGCTTTTCTATCTTGTCTGGCATAACCATAGTAAGGCATAACAACATTTATTCTTCCAACAGATGCTCTTTTCATTGCATCTACCATGATAAGAACTTCCATCAAGTTATCATTTACAGGTGTACATGTAGATTGAATAATAAACACATCTACTCCTCTAACGCTTTCTTGAATATTTACTGAAATTTCTCCATCACTAAAAGTAGCAACCTTACTTTTTGCCAAAGGCTTACCCATTAGCTCTGCAATTTCTTCCGCCAGTTTGGGTGTTGAGTTACCTGCAAAAATTTTGTGTTCATAAAAGCTATTTGTTTTCATCCTTTTTTCCTTTCTTCATTTTTCTTCTTACCCAGTTCTCAATGACTTTTCCTTTTTCTCTTGCCACAAAAAGAGATTCTGAAGGCACATCTTGTGTAACAGTGCTTCCTGCACCTATATATCCTTCTTTTCCAATTGTCACAGGAGAAACTAGATTTACATTACAACCAACAAAGGCCCCATCCTCAACTGTTGTTCTATACTTGTTTTGGCCATCATAGTTTACAAAGACAACACCACAGCCAAAATTCACCTTCTCACCTATATCTGCATCTCCTATATAGGTTAGATGGGATGCCTTGGTTCCATCTCCAATATTAGAATTTTTAACTTCTACAAAGTCTCCTATTTTACATTCTTTCCCTATTTTGCTGTTGGGTCTTAAATAGGCAAAAGGTCCAACTGTGGTTTTATCGCCAATTTGGCTTTCTTCTACTACAGAATTTTTTATATTTACACTGTCGCCAACTATTGAGTTTTTAATTTGGCTATTAGCACCTATAGTAGAATTTTCTCCTATTTTTGTTTTTCCTTCTATTATTACATTTGGATAGATTTTCGTTCCTTTCCCAATTTCTACTGTTTCATCAATATAAGCAGTTCTAATATCAATAAATTCAACTCCATTTTGTACATGCTTTAAATTTATATTTATTCTTTCTTCTTCCTGTTTTTTATAATTAAATTCCATTTTTATTTCTTTCTATTTTATCAATAATTCTCTTATAATTTCAAATATTCAATAATTTTTTCATAGTTTCAAATACTTATTAGTTATTAATTTATATGTTACATTCATTCTGGCTCTATGTTTTGCATACATGTTTCCCGTCTGTATATTTTGCTATTCCATCTCTTTGTCTTTTTCTAAAATCATATTCCCTACTTTATATATGTCTCCTGCACCCATTGTCAAGATCAAGTCTCCTCTATTACCGTTTTCGTATACAAATTCCGTAATTTCTTCAAAGGTTGCAAAGTACCATACTTTTTTTTGTGGGAATTTTTCATTAACAGCACTCATAAGTTGTTCCGCTGTTATTCCATATATATTTTTTTCTCTAGCCGCATATATCTCCGTAAAGACAATATTATCTGCGTTTTCAAAGGCCTCTGGAAATTCATCAAAAAGTGCTAATGTCCTAGTGTATGTATGAGGTTGGAACAAGCACCAACTTTCATTGTGTTTTATGTTCTTAACTGCTTTTAATGTTGATTTTATTTCTGTCGGATGATGAGCATAATCGTCTATTATAGTAAGTCCTGATTTGGTTTTTCCTTGAACATCAAATCGCCGATCTATTCCTCCATAAGCCTCTAGTGTTCTTTTAATATCTTGTATATCTACTCCCAATGTATGGCAACAAGCTGCCGCGGCAAGAGCATTTAATATGTTGAATTCTCCTGGAATTTGGAGTTTTAGAGAGCATAGAACTTCCTTTCCAAAAACAAGATCAAATTCAGACATTCCTTCATGATTAAACTTAATGTTTTTTCCCCAATAGTCGCACTCCGGGTTAAGCCCAAATGTTATTAAGTTTGGTGCTTTCTTCATAACCCTATTTACAAAAGGATTTGCTTCATAGGCAAAAAGTAAACCATTTTCCTTGGGCAAAAGATTTACAAAAGAATCAAAAGATTCTGTAATGTGATCAATATCTTTAAAGTAATCTAAGTGGTCAGAATCAATGTTTAAAATTATTTCCACATTAGGTGTTAATTTTAGGAAACTGTCCATATATTCACAAGCCTCTGTGATAAAATACTCCCCACCACCAATTTTAATATTTCCCTCAATCTCCGCCAGACTTCCTCCTACTAGAATTGTTGGGTCTTTGCCACTTCCTTCTAGTTTGAGAGATACCATTGATGTTGTAGTGGTCTTGCCATGAGTCCCCGCAACTGCTATGCTTACTTTCTCTTCCTTCATGAGATAACCTAACATCTCAGATCTGCTTATGGCCTTAATATTTTGTTCTTCTGCATAAATTAATTCTGGGTTTTCTTGACTTACTGCTGCTGTATATATAATTAGCTGAGCATCTCCAACATTTTCTGCAAAGTGTCCTAGTTTTATTACTGCACCCTTTTGATTCAAATGTAATGTCTTCGAGCTTTCTTGCATATCTGAACCAGATACCTTATATCCTCTTGAAATCAT
>CAYJJM010000092.1:4289-5533 GCA_964370515.1 uncultured Oscillospiraceae bacterium
ATTGCAGACATACCTATACCACCAATACCTATGAAATGTATATATTTATCTTTATCTAAATTTAACATAATTACCTCCACGCACATTGAAAATTATACCACAGTTTAAACTATTTGACAAAACTATTCAAATAGAATATTATCACATATATGATTTTTAAAATTACATGGAGGATAAGGTGAAAAAGAAAGAAAGAATAGCAGCTATAATAAAAATTTTATCAGATAATCCAAACAAAATGTTTAAATTGTCTTTCTTTTGTGATAAATTTTCTGCTGCAAAGTCAAGTATAAGCGAGGATATATCTTCCGCCAAAGATATTGTTTCTGCACTTTCTATAGGCCGTATAGAAACTATTTTTGGGTCTGAGGGGGGTGTTATCTTTTTTCCATCTTTATCAAAAGAAGATCAAGATTTAATTCAAAAGGAAATGCTTAATAAACTAAATGATTCATCCCGTTTTCTTGGAGGAGGGTTTCTATACACCTCTGATATTATGTTTGATCCATATTACATAAATAAATTGGCACTTTTTTTTGCTTCTGCCTTTGAAAAAAGCGGTGCAGATTGTGTTGTCACTCTAGAAACAAAAGGAATTCCTCTAGCCTTTATGACAGCTAGATTTTTAAACCTTCCGTCTATAGTTTTGAGAAGAGAAAGCCGTATTTCTGAAGGCCCTACAGTAAGTATAAATTATCTTTCAGCCTCCTCTGAAAGAATCCAAAAAATGTCCGTTTCAAAAAGAGCCATGGAGGGTCATCAAAAGGCATTGATTATTGATGACTTTATGCGAGCTGGTGGAAGTCTAAAGGGAATTGAGGAAATGCTTCTAGAGTTTTCTGTAGATGTAGTAGGAATAGGTGTTGCTATTTCCACAGTTGAGCCAGTAAAGAAAAAAGTTGACGATTATATTTCCTTTCTTTATTATGATGACAAATCTTCTTCTTCTGAAAAAATAATAATGTGTAATAAGCTTCCATAATTTACATCTTCCATACAAATATGTATATTTAGTGTTGATATTTTGTAAATTAAGAAAATAGTTTGTTATTTTCTCTTGTATTTATAGGGTTAAAGGTATATAATGAAGTCAATCATATCTTTGTGCTATATATTTAAGAAAGGAGAATGGTATGAACATTACTGACGTTCGAGTAAGGAGAATAAATGACGATGGCAAAATGAAGGCTGTTGTTTCCATTACTTTTGACGATATTTTTGTTGTTCACGACATCAAAATCATC
>CAYJJM010000093.1:0-2746 GCA_964370515.1 uncultured Oscillospiraceae bacterium
GGACAAAAAGCTGTATGCAAACTGCAGAAGAAAGTGCAAATAGCAAAATGGAAACTATAAGTTCAATTAAAAATATGCTAGATTTTCTTTGTGTTTTCATTTAATGCTCCTTTATTCAGATTGGCTTCTTGTAGAAAGTATAGTCGTAGTTTCTGCACCATTATTATCTACTACCGTAAAAGCAAACATGTTATCTTCCCTTTGCTCTATTTTAAACTTTTCAAGAGGTATCATACTCTCTCCAGCTTCTAGAGAAAAATTGGTGTTTTCTTTTGCAAAAATTTCTTTAAGGTATCCATCATTAAAGTAAATAAGCCTAATATATGCTTCTCCACCTATTTCACTTCTTAAAGCTAATGCCGTTTCTCCTTCAAATTCTTCCACAGAAATTGCCCCAGATTGGTCATTTTGCCTTACTTGTTTTTCAATATAAGCCGTTGCCGTTCTTCCCGTGTAAAGGGATTCCATACTTTCTACAGTTTTCTCATAAGAAGACGACCCAATTTGAACAACTGCCAAAGCAGATATGGCAAAAACGCACAATAAGCCTAGTACAAATATTAAATCGATGGTTTGTTTTCTTTTATCTGACCCTATATTCATTTACTTCTCCTATTTGCGTATTACAGTTATATCTGGCTTAATATTTGTTGCAAAACTATCGTAATGAACAATATATTTATCATGATTTATTTGCAAGCCATAATTTTCTTCTAGATATTCTATGCTGCTTGGGTATGCCCCTTCATTTGCATAGCAATATATGCTGGCTCTATCTATAGCACTTATCAAAGAGTTCATCTCTTGCTCTTGATTTGACTCTCCTACAGTTCCAAAAGCAACCCACATTATTCCAACAAATAACAAAAATATACCTACTTGAATTATTAGTTTTGTATGTTGATTTTTCTTTTTTACAAATATTCCTTTGCTTTTCATCGTTTATACCTTATCCCAAAGAAGACATAATACCCATTAATGGGAACATTACTGAAAGTAATATTGCACCCACTACTATTGATAAAATGGCTACTAAACTTGGTTCTATAACACTTATAATATTAACTAACTTTTGATCTACTTCTTCTTCGTATCTCTCTGCAATTTCTTCCATTACTCCATCAACTGAACCGGTTTTAAAGCCTACTAGTAACATTCTCGCATAAAGGCCATTGTATATGCCATTATCTACCACAGCTTTTTCAAAGCTTTTTCCTTCTGTCATCTCTTCACTACATTTTTTTATTTTTTCTTCCATTGGTTTATTTTCCACTAAATTTTTGATCGTTTCCAAACTATCTGTAGTGTCTAATCCACTGGCAAGCATCAATGACATTCCGTTTGAAAATCTAGCTCTAGCTATTTTATCAGAAATATTTTTAGTAAATCTTGAGTTCTCTTTGAATTTCTTAAAAGCTTTTTTGCCACCGCTCGTATTTAAAAAGATTAATATGATCACAAGGATTGTTACTATCCCCCCAAATATCCATAGACTGTAGTTTCCTAAAGCTGTTCCTATAACCATAACCGTTTTCCCAAAGCCTGTAATTTCACTGCCAAGCTGATCAAAAACCGAACTAAAAATAGGAAGAACTTCAACTATTAAAAATCCTACTACCACAATCATCATTATTGTCATAATTGCTGGATAAAAAACCGCCTGCCTTACTGCATTCTGTACACTATCTTCTTTTTTGTAGTATTTTGATAAAGCGGCAAATACGGTGTCTACCCTACCAGATTTTTCTCCTATTTCTACCATGTGAATCATATATTCAGGAAAGTTTCCTGCTGTCTTTAAGCTTTCAGAAAAGGTATAACCTTCTTCTAACTTTGATTTTAACTCACCCAAAATTTCTTTTCCCAACTTTCCTGTTGTTTCCTCTTCCATAATCTCTAGGCCTTCTACAGTTGTCATTCCTGCATTTAGTATCATGGCCATCTGTCCACAAAAAGCAGATATGTCTAAATTAGACATGGTTTTGTCTTTTGTGTTTTTCTTAGTAGACATATTTTTCAACATAATTTTCACCATCTCCTACATATTCTTTAAATTCATCTTCACTAGTTGTATCTCCAAATGTTGGATCAACAATACTCCAGTTGGTCCCATCAAATTGAATAGCATCATCAATCCATCCTGTTTCTTGAGTGTATATAGAAATCCATGCATGATATACTTCCCCTGCATATCCTATCTGCATTTTAGTCGGAATGTTCTGTGACCTTAGCATGGCAGTCATTAAAGCCGCATAATCAAAACATATCCCTTTGCCTGCAGAAACAATCTCTTCAATATTAGGTAGAAAATCAGAAACAACACCTCCATTAGCTGCAGCCTCTGCTTTTTCATTATCATAAGAAAGGGTATCCAACACATAACTATATACTGCATTTGCAAATTCTAAATCTGTCCCTGTATGAATATAAAATTCCTTAGCCTTTTCTATAGCTTCTCCCTCTGTCCCAAAGTTTACATACTGATTAGCATACAAGAAAGGCTTAAATTCACTAGAAAGGTTTGTGTATACTGACCTTGAGTCTACTATAGAGTACTGGTTTCCATTTACTTGTTCTAACATTGTAAAGGTATAGTTTCCATTTCCTTCTGTCAAAGGGAAAGCATTTAACCCTTCTGTAGTTCCAGCATCATATGTATATTTTTCCCCTGTAGGAGTTGAAACTTGAAGTTTTACTGCTCCACTATGACTTCCCACATACTTTATCATTACATATCCTTCTTCAG
>CAYJJM010000093.1:2756-3891 GCA_964370515.1 uncultured Oscillospiraceae bacterium
CCATTTCCATATAAGAAGAGTTATATGTATTTTCTCCTGTAGCTTTCGGAACATGCAAAGAAACATCATTGGCCTCTCTAATAGGTTCATCACTGGTGTAATAGCTTCCACCACAAGCGGTAAAAGACATTGCTAGTAAAATCAATATTATTAAAATTGAGTGTTTGTATAAATTTCTTTGAATAGTCTCACCTTCTTCCTCAATCAAACAATAACAATATAATCTTAAATTTCCCTTTTAGGTTCCTTTTCTTGATTATACTCCTTATTAGTGTCACATACAAGGAAATACAACTAAATTTTATCTAGTTCTTTTTCTTCTTCCAAATCTTCTTCTTTTATTATTTTAAAATCTTTTTTATATAATAAATCGTACATAATTGGAACAACAAACAGGGTCATCAAAGTCGCATACAAAAGTCCACCAATAACTACTATTGCCATAGGACTAATAATATCGGTGCCTGTTCCAATTCCCAAAGCTAAAGTCGACAATCCTAGAATAGTTGTTAATGCAGTCATTACTATAGGCCTTAATCTTCTTGAACCTGCAGTTATCAATGCTTCCCTCTTTTCCATGCCTTCTCCTCTAAGTTTATTGACATAGTCGACAAACACTATTCCATTATTAACTACAATTCCGGAAAGCATTACAAAGCCTAGCATTGCAATTGTGCTTATTTCCTTTCCACAAATTACTAGGGCTAAAAATCCTCCAGTAAATGCCAGTGGCATAGTAAACATTATGATAAACGGTGATAGCAATGCCTGAAACTGGGCCACCATAATAAGGTAGATAAAGGCCATTGCCACAGCTATCATCAACAACAGATCTGCCATTGTTTCCATTATAGTTTCGTTTTCACCAGCGAATTCTATGGTGTACCCCTCTGGTGGCTGGTATCCTGCCAGGGCTTCCTCTACATCTCGTGCCACAAGTGCAATATTTTTGTTTTCATCGATATCAATTTGAACAGTTAAAATTCTGGTTAAGTCTTCATGAGCTATACTTAGCAATCCTTCCGCCTCACCAAAGGTTGCCACATCACTTAACTTAACTTCTACTTCTCCAGTAGCTGACTCTATTGTCATAACATGTTCTGCCAATTCATCATATGTGAGAACTTCTTCTTTG
>CAYJJM010000093.1:3901-5463 GCA_964370515.1 uncultured Oscillospiraceae bacterium
AATCCGCTTTTCGCCTGCAGAACCTTCCTGTCCATTGGTGATTTCTTTCACCCCATCTATATCAGTTAGCTGTTTTTCAATTTCATTAGATATTTCAAGTAAAGTATCTAGGTCATTACCCATCACTTTTATTTGGATTCCTGCACCTGTAAGCGCCGACATATCCATAGTGGATGCAGTAACCTGCGTTTCAACAGGATATTCTTTGGCAATTTCATTTATTTCTTCCGCCACCTCTTGGCTGGTGTTTTCTCTATCTCCCTTTAATTTGATATAAACAGAAACACTATTTCCCTGCCCCATCATGGCACCTTGAATTGCCCCTACTGTTTCTATATCTTCTATTTCTAATATATCTTCAACTAGTTGATCGCTTACTTCTCGAACTTCTTCTACTGAATCATCTACTTCACCTGTAATTGTTACAGTCATTTCATCACTGTTCCCCTCAGGAATAAATATTATCCCTGTTTGAGTTGCTATTCCTGCACTGGCAATTAAAAGTCCTATGGACACCCCAATAATCAAGGCTCTTTTTCTTAAAGCTTTGTTTAGAAGTCTTTTGTATATTTCCAATGTCTTTTCAAAAAATCTACCTGGTGGCTTTAGTTCTTTTTTGAGTATTGTAGAACTTAAGCTTGGAATTAAAGTAAGAGCTATAATCAAGCTAGCCAATAAGGAATACCCAATCGTTAATCCCATATCCATAAATAGTTGTCTTGAAATTCCATCAGTAAATAATATTGGCATAAATACGCATATGGTCGTAAGGGTAGAAGCTGTAATTGCTCCTGCAACTTGCTTAGCTCCCAAAACTGCAGCCTTTAAAGGAGATACGCCTTCTTGCCTTATCCTAAAAATATTCTCCATTACTACAATACTGTTATCTAGCAGCATTCCTACACCTAAGGCTAGTCCTGCCAAAGATATCATATTAAGGTTTACGCCAGAGAAATACATGAGAACTATGGCAAACATTATGCTGATAGGAATACTTAAGGATACTACAACTGTTGGCCTAATATTCCTTAGGAATAAGAACAGTATAAGTATTGCAAAAATACCACCGATTATTAAATTATTGAAAACGGATTTTATTATAATGTCTATATACACTCCTTGATCCATCAAAGGTGTTAATTTTAGTCCTGGATTGGCCGCTTCTATTTCTTTTATCTTCTCATTAAGGGCCTCTGATGCTTCTGCTGTAGAAATGTTGCTCTGTCTTTGAATAGATAAAATTATAGCATCTTCTCCATTGACTTTGGAGTAAACATCTTCTCTTTTTTCTACAACTGAAACTTTGGCCACATCTGATAATTTCACTTCCTTTGATCCTGTATCAAAAATTACTAAATTTTCAATTTCTTCTATAGTTTTAAAAGCTTCTCCTATTTTTAGAGAAAATTCTGTATCTCCATCACTTATATATCCAGCTGGCATGGAAAAATTCTGCGCTTGCAAAATACCGCTAATCGTATCAGCCGTTAAAAAACTTCCCATATCTGCACTGGCAATATATTCTTCTCTTTCCGACTCTAGTTCTAATCTTTGGCTTTGGA
>CAYJJM010000094.1:0-5455 GCA_964370515.1 uncultured Oscillospiraceae bacterium
AGTTTGGCAATTTCAATATCTACATTTGTTGCTTCTGGAACTAATATTTCTGGTATATGTTCATGAACACCTTCTACCACATAGTCCACTTCGCTTATATGAATTCTATAATCTTCTCCACCGCATACTTGAGGGTGATGTTCATTCACCTCTACTATTGATATTTTTGCATTTTGGTGACATGCTTTTATTCCCGTATTTGAAAGAGAAAATGTAAAGTAGCCATCCTTGTCCATTTTGGAAACCTGAGCCATTGCCACATCCGTATGCATATGTTCTTTGTGAAGTTTTGGCAAATTTGTGAATATAAAAGGGATAAAGTAGCATCTTCCTTGTCCACACATTTTTCTTTCGTAGGAACTCATGTGGAAAGAATTATATGTGAAGGCTTCCTTATCAGGGTCTTTTTCTATAACCTGCAAAGGCCTCATAGCTAGACATCCCCTAATTTTAACATCTGAAAGTTCTTCTTTTCTATTTCCTAATGCTTTATCAAGCAAGTCAACAGTATTTAAGGAAAACCCATAATCCACCCAATCGCCACTTTTTATTACTTTTACAGCATTCTCTGGCGTAGTTAATTTTTTCTTATATTCTTCGTATATATTCATTTCTCCCCCTCTAGTAAATCCATTTCTTTTAGCATACCTCTTTAGAATACCAAATACCCAGTGCATCTGTCAATATTTCGCAGGTTTTCTGGATGTTACATCGCAAGTTTTCTTGGTAGCTTCTGGGTAGTTCTTCCATTTTTTTACTATATGTGTTAGAATTGTATTTACAATGAATTAGGCATACTTATATTTGTTGTATCTGTTAAACCCTACTTAATATTGTTTGCGTCAATTTTTAGTTGATATGATCGTTTTTTTATTAGGAGGTTCACATGGATATCAAAATTTTTCCGAAGCCTTTGAAAGGTACTGTCAACGCAATCCCTGCAAAGTCCCATCTTCATAGAGTATTAGTAGCTAATTTCCTTTCTCCAGAAAAGGGAGAAATCGTTTTACCTAGATTCTTAAATGCCAAGGATATAGAGAACACGAAAAAATGTCTTTCTCTTTTAGAGTCTGCCAAAAAAGAAAATTTTCAGCAAGTCAATCCCAAAAATCCTATTATCCTTTATTGCGGCGAAAGTGCAACTACTCTTCGTCTCTTATTGCCAATAGTTTGTTCTTTGGGTCTTTCTGCTGTTTTTTTAGGTGATATTCAATTACAAAAAAGACCAATTCTTTCTTTTCTAAATGCATTAGAAAAAAAGGGGATAAGTTATTTGCTAGATGAACCCCTACCTGAAGGCTATGAAAGTTATGTCCCCCTGCTTTCTAATCCGGTACACATATGTACTGTTTCAGGAAAGCTAGAACATGGTGAATTCTCATTTGATAATGAAATAAGTTCTCAATTTGTTTCAGGATTGCTATTCGCACTACCTCTATTAGGTAAAGATAGTGAAATATTGTTAGAAAAACCTTTTCCAGCACCGAGCTATATAAATTTAACTTTGGATGTTTTAGAATTATTTAATATAAAGGTAATTCAAACAGAGAATGTTTCCAATATAATATATAAAGTTCAAGGAGGCCAAAACTTTATTTCTCCAAAAGAAGTTTTAATAGAGGGCGATTGGTCCAATGCTGCATTTTGGCTTGGAGCTAATCAACTTTCTCCTCTTCTAGTAGAAAATACAGGCTTATTGGAAAGTTCTAATCAAGGAGACAAATCCATTTTCCCTTTCATGAAAATTTTAGAAACTAATAAAGAGGCTCTTTTGGATGTGGCTGACTGTCCTGACTTAGCACCTATACTTGTAGTTTTAGCAGCCACAACAGAGGGTATTTTCACTATAACCAACATAGAAAAAAGTCATATTAGGGAATCTAATCGAATAGAAGCCTTAGTCCATAATCTAACCGCACTAGGAATTGATATTTCCACAACAGGATATGGATTAAAAATAAAGGGATCCTCCCTCCTAGCAGGGAATGTTATCCTTGATAGTTTCGGAGACCATAGGATTGTTATGGCAATGGCCATAGCTTCTTCCAAATGCGATAGCCCTATTACTATTAAGAATTTTCAAGCCGTGAATAAATCCTATCCTTCTTTTTTTGAGGATTTCAAAAAATTAGGTGGCGATTTTGTTGTACTATAAAGATACCGTAAATAGTTGTAAGAAATTTTTGAATATAGAAAGGAGAGTATTGATATAGTTATTGATTAATATATCAATACAAAATAACAATGGCCCTTTATAGCACCCCTCTAACAGACCTTAGAAAAGAATTGAATCAAATTGATGATGAAATCATTGAGCTGTTTAGAAAAAGAATGAATTTAGTTGAAAACTTATCCTATTATAAAATTTCTGCTTCTCTTCCAGTTGAAGATTCTCCCAGAGAGTTTGACAAAATCAAAAGAGCCTGCACTCAGCTAGGCTCTCCATATGATAAATATTTACATTTTTTTATGACTGGTCTATTTGATGCTAGTAAAGCTTTACAAAAAGATTTAAGGAACGAATAGCTCATTTACTTTAGTTTTAGCTAAAGCTAGTTTCATAAAACGCCATAAATAAAGGCGAATAACTCAGCTACTTCACCTAAAGGAATAAATTGGCTACTCTGTTGTGCTTAGTATTTCATTTCCACTTTCTACCTGACTTACCTGCATATTAGGCACTTCATCTAAGGCTACTTCTTCTTCTAGCCCCAAAAGTGTTGGACTGATATAGAAAGTATCTAATATTTCACCATCCAAATTCACCTTACTATATTCTGTGAAATTTTCACCCTCTATGAAGTAATTATCTCCTATTTTTGTTATACCAAGAATAGTAATATCCTTTACACCCATTTTAATGTCTGTCTTGGTAAACGGAATTATTCCATTGTATATATACTGGTTTCCATACAGTATATCATACTGCAATATTCCTAGCTTTTCTTCATAATCCGGTGTCCCCATGTAGTTTTGGTGTAATGTTGTCATTGTTCCTTCATGTATTCCTATTAAATCCAAAACTTGTGCCGTTAGCTGATACCCATAAGTATCTCCTCCGTCAAAATCTTCATGGATACCGTAGTTGCTCCAAACCACATAGTCTGTTTGATACATATTTCTATCAACTAATGTTGAGTTATCAATAGTTTCTATAGCTGGCAAATGATCTCCATACATAACTATTATTGTCTCTTCTTCAAATTCACTTACTTCTTCAATAAGCTGTCCAATAAATTTATCTGATTCGTAACAAAGGTTTACATAGTATTCATACTGCCATTTAAGTCCTTCCTCTATATCACTTGTTATTACAACTTCTGGGTTTTGAATTTCTTGGCTCTCTGGATATCTACCATGTCCTTCTACTGCAATAGTATAAATATAGTCTTTTTCTTCGGTTGACTCCAAAGCATCAAATATGGGTTCTATCAGAACCGTATCTTTGGCCCAATTCCCTTGGGTTCGTTCAATTCCGATCATGTATTCCAATGAAGTAAATGTGTCATAGCCTAAGTTAGAGAATACCGTATTACGATTATAAAACACTCCTCTGTGATTATGTATGGCATGTGTGCTATATCCCAATTCCTTCAAATCATAAGCATAACTTTCTGATACTTGATCTGTTAAAATGCTTTTGTATGGATACTCTCCAGGCCCAAATAGCTTTGCACTAAATCCTGTCATCAATTCAAATTCTGTATTAGCAGTGCCTGCTCCCATGGAAGGTACTGTCAACAGTCCACTAGGGTTTTCTTCTAGCAGTTTTCTAAAGTTAGGTATAGGATCTATATTAGTTTCTATACCTTCTATTGCCTGAGGATCAATTATAGACTCCAGCTGAACAAATATTATATTAGGCCCTATTTCCCCTGTCCTATTATTTGTTGTTTCTGCATGAACCGTTGTATTTAATTCCTCTTCGGTAAATACACCTGCTACCAATTCTTCCGAGTAATCATCTTGTTTATCCACACCTAAATCTAGCCATGTTGTCAAAAATCCATAAGGAAATCCGTTATCTCTAAACCCGTAGGCTAAGTTTGGGAAAAAGGTATCTACCTCTCCACTTCTAGTTGCCAAAGTAAATGTTCCAACTACTAAAACTCCAACCAAGGCTAGCCCTGCTATTGATTTTCTGAAATCAACTTTTGTTTTCTTCTTTGGTGCTTTTATAAAAAGAAAAACTAGTATTAATATCATCACTGCTGCGCCAAGTATATACATTAGAATTTCTCCAAAGGATATATACGAGATAGTCATCTCGAGGCCTTCCTGTAGCGCCTGCATGTCACTCATTGTAAAAGGGGTCATCCTTTCACTAAGTATTACTCCATTAGTTATTCCCAAAGCAAGCCATAACATACTAATTGAAATTATGGTGAATACCCTTCTTCTAAAAAGGATTGCAATAGAAAGTGTCCCAAATATGATGACAAAATTCAAAAAGAACGCAACAAATTCTCCTGTTATATATTCTATAAGCAAACTCATCTCTTTTCTAGCTAATAATTCAATTACTATATTTAGAACCAAAGCAAGAATAACGTTCGTTATAAATATATTGCTCATATACTTTTTATAAAAACTTTTAACTTTTTCCATTGTAGGTTTCTAGTCCTTTCCCTATTTTTTTAAATTCTATAATTGACAAAGTTTCAGGTCTTCGAATTCCCTCTATTCCTACTTTAGCCAAAACTTCTTTTATTTCTTCTTTTGTTAAATTGCATATTCCTACTAATCCATTTTCTATTGTTTTCCTTCTTTGAGAAAATGTTTTCTTTACGCATTGCCAAAAGATTTCTTCACTTTTTGAGTTTATTTGCTCTGGTTCTTTTATAGTCAGCTTAACCATTGCAGAATCCACATTTGGAGGGGGGTAAAAAACTGTTCTTGGAACCAAGAAAAGGTTTTCTACGGTTGAATAGTATTGTGCCGCTACAGATATTGCCCCATATGTTTTTCCCCCAGGCGGAGAACTTATTCGTTCTGCAACTTCCTTTTGCATCATAACCGTAATTGATGAAATTGGAATCTTCTCTTCCAGAAACTTCATAATTATTGGTGTGGTTATATAATATGGTAGATTGCCTACCACTTTTGCTTTGCCATATTGTTCTTCCTTTTCAATAATTTCATTAATATTAGTCTTTAGTATATCTTTGTTTATAACTTCAACATTGTCATAGTTTTCAAGAGTTTCCTCTAAAATAGGAATGAGTTTTTTATCCATTTCTATGGCTATAACTTTTCCCGCCTTTGAGGCAAGCTCCTTTGTTAAGACACCCATTCCAGGACCAATTTCTATTATTAAATCATTCTTCTGTACATCTACCCCATCAATGATTTTATCTATTATGTTCTTATCTACCAAAAAATTTTGGCCTAAACTTTTAGACAAATTAAAGCCGTGCTTTTCTCTTATTTCCCTTATATCTTTTTTTGAATAGAG
>CAYJJM010000095.1:0-5339 GCA_964370515.1 uncultured Oscillospiraceae bacterium
ATTTGCACCAACAATATAGTTACTGGGCATAACTACAGAGTATGCACTATCTCCATTTATTTTTGATAAAAGTTTTTTTGCCCCTTTGCCTACGTCCGCCCCACAGGTGCAAATCACAAATTTGAAATTGTTGGAAAAGGAAAAGTTTTCCACAAACTTTTCTACTGGTTCTGGCATCCCCCATGCATATATAGGAAAGACAAACCCTATTCTTTCTTCATTATAAAAAGTTTCTTTAAGCTCGTTTGTTAATTCTAAATTAGCCAAATCTAAAGCCTTATCATCTGATCCTTTGGCTATTTCTTCAGCAACCCATTTGGAGTTTCCTGTTCCAGAAAAATAAAATATCATAGCTACCCTCCTATTTTAAATATTGATTCATTTACTATACGTTTTTCTTTTCATGCTTCTTTTTTTTTGTGTTTAAAAAATGAAAATAAACTACTTATTAAATTTAACTTAATCCTATTATACCATTTATTTGAAACAAAAAGTAAATTGGTATTTTTGTTGCAAGATTTGTGGCCTAATTCCAAAATTATTGTTTGTTTTTTGTAGTTATAAACCTTTCTCGTAGTTTCTCAATCTTCAATAGTCAAAGATAGTTTATTGATTTTTTCTTTCCTCAAATGTATAATTAATTTGAACAAAGAGTTCCTATTAATAAGCTGCATCTGGGTTTTCATGGAATTCAAGTTCACTTGTTATAAAAAAACAAAATATATGAAAGGATTATTTTTATGAAACTTTATATTATAGATGCCTTTTCAAAAGAGATCTTTGGAGGTAACCCTGCCGGAGTTGTTATTTTGGAAGAAGGACAGCCATTCCCCCCAGAAGAAATTATGATAAAGGTTGCTTCCGAACTTAGATATTCTGAAACAGCTTTTGTTAAGCCTATAGATTCTGAAAATTTCAAAATCAGATATTTTACACCTAATTCAGAAGTTGACCTTTGTGGCCATGCAACCATTGCTTCTTTTTCAGCATTGGAAAAATATGGACTGGTTTCACAAGGAAACACTTATATAATAGAAACTTTAGCAGGGGCATTAAATATTTCTTTGGAAAATAATTCTATAATGATGGATATGGCCACTCCTAATTTCATATCTCAAATTGATGAAATTAAAGAGTTAGAAGAATTATATGAAATTTTGGGAATTAACTACAATCCTTCTTTGGCATTGTTTCCTGCCATAATCTCCACGGGCCTCCCTGATATTATATTGCCAGTGAAAGATAAAATCACTCTGGAAAAAATTTCTCCAGATTTTGATGTTCTAACAGCTTTGTCAAAAAAATATAATGTTGTAGGAGTTCATGCTTTCGCCTTAGATACAACAAGCACTGTAACTGCTCATTGTCGAAATTTCGCCCCCCTATATGAAATTGACGAAGAAGCAGCAACAGGAACAGCAAACGGCGCTTTGACATATTATTTGCACCTAAATAATCTTCTCCCAGCAAATGGGAACTGTGCTTTTATTCAAGGTGTCGAAATGAAAAGACCTTCCTTGATAAGCACACAGTTAAGAAAAAAAGAGGATGGAAAACTTTTGATTCGTGTTGGAGGAACCAGTGCTATTTTGGCAGAAGGAAAATTAATATTATAAATTTCAAGTTTATCCTAATCACTATTGTATAAGAATTATTTGATTAAGAACAATTGTATTAAAAAAATGCGAAAGTAATTCCTTCGCATTTTTTGTTTTCAACCGTTATCTTTATTGTTTTTGTATTCCTTAATCAATTTTAGCAGTTCATTCTTTGAAGCTACTTCTAATTTTTCATAAGCATTATGCATATGATTTTTGACAGTAAATTTGGATATAAATAATTCTTCTGCTATTTCCTCATAACTCTTCCCATCATAGGAAAGACCAATAACTTCTCTTTCTCTATTTGTTAATTTGGATTTTTCGGATATGTCATCTAGGATTTTTGTGTCTGTTTCAATTGCTCCTGTATTAAGCTTTATTTTTGCATTAGCAAAAAATCTTTCGCTAAAATCATGTTTAAAAACATAAAAAAGAGTCAGTGCATTTAAAACCAATATCCATACAGAAACAATTTCAGTTAATATGAACATTTCAGATTGCCCTATTAAAATAGGATTTATAACTATTCCCGAAGTAAGCACATAAAGTATCACAAGAGATTGAACTGTTAGTATAAATCTTTTTTCCAATTTCCCTTGTATTTTTTTTGCTGCAAGAACTATGCAAAACACATGCAAAATCAACTGACAGATTGTAATAGAGCTTGCCACAAAAATTAAATTCACTCTAAGATCTTCATTAACAATATTATATTCGCCATCTACAAAAAATCCGTGAATAAGTACATTTGCAAGGGTAGTGATGATCATGCTTATTGACATAACTTGCTGTAATACATATTTTTTTGTTGCACTAAGTACAATTTCACTTTGTAAAAAAAATAACCAAAAAACTTGAGTCAGCCCTATAAGTACAACATTTGCGCCTCTATCAATTATCGTAGTTTGTTCATAAACATTAATATTCATTCCATAATTAGAAACAATAAACACTATTCCCAGCCCAAATAAAGAAATAAGGAAATTACGTAGGTTTCTGCTACTTTCACTAAAGTCTCCTGTTATTTTAGAAATAAGCACTATAAGAGATAATGCGGCAATCCCTACCATCCCAGCTAATAATAGTACAATCAAAATAACATTTATATACATTTTCACCTTCCCTTAGCATGTAAAGTAATGCAGTAAAATATTCTTTAATATTTCATCTTACTTTAAGTAAGAAACACTACAAAGAATATGCATCTGGAAACCAAAAATGTTCATAGCATATCTTTTGCTGTCAAATAATTGGTTTCATTATATAGATTATACATTTTTTTCAAATTTTATCAAGTTATTAGCATCCAGCTGTTATACAAATTTTATCAAGTTATTAACATTTAGTTGTTTTGTAAATTTTTACAATTCACAGAATGTATTAAACCTTTATTTTTCAGTATTGAATTTTGTTTATATTAGAAATTTTTAACTGACATTCTAGAGATTTTTCATGTTTCCTTATTTATTATTTAAAATTTTCCTCATGCAAGATTTCTCCATCTATCATGGTTAAAAGACATGAACTTTCTCTTATTTCATCTGGTGTCCCAGTGGTTAAATTTCCTAAGAACACTGTTAAATCTGCCTTTTTCCCTATTTCCAGGCTCCCTGTTTCATTTTCACTAAAACTTGTATATGCTCCATTGTAGGTAAATATTTTTATTGCTTCCAAAAATGTTATTTTTTGGCTAGGCCCTACTATGGTTCCATCCTTTGACTTTCTATCCATTGCACAAGCTATTCCGATCAAAGGATTCTCTTCAAAAATAGGATTGTCCGTACCTGATGTGCATATTATTTCTCGATTTATCAATGACTTGGCAGGAAAAATTCTTTCTGCCCTTTTTCCATAAAAATCAATATATCTTTCCCCATTTGCATCTATAAAATTAAGATTTAAAACAGGAATTAATGAAAGTTTCTTAATTCTATCCATTTGGTTTTCTGTAGGAATAAAGCAGTGTTCTATTCTATGTCTTGCATCTTTTCTTGGATAAATTGCCTGTGCCTTTTCTATAATATTGAGCCACATTTCTATAGCTCTATCTCCTACAGCATGTGCTGTTAACTGGCATCCACTTTTATGTAAATCTATAGCTAGTTCTTCTATTTCTTCTCTCTCCAAAGACATGGTTCCCACATCATCTTTGGAATGGCTATATGGTTCTAACATAGCTGCACTTGGCACACTACTAGCTCCATCAATCATGAATTTTGCAGTTCCGAATTTCAATCTTTCTCCTTTAATAAGGTTTCCACCTATTCCCAATGCGGCAAACTCTCGATTAACCTTCATATAATTTTCTTTGCCAAAAAAACTAAAAAACATGACATGGGCTCTTAGCTTGAATTTACCTGTTTCAACTGCATTCATAATGCCAATATTTGTATGTTGTCCAAAGCCTCCAACATCATGTACTGAGGTTACTCCTACTTTTATATTTTCATAGCTTTCTCTTTCTATCCCTCTTTCTATGGCTTTTGGGTCAAACTCTACATATGAAAGCATATTATAATAGGCATTGTCTGTTACTCTCCCTTGTAACTCCCCTTTTTCATTTCTCTCTACTTCTTTGTTTGTAAATTCCTTGGCTCTTTCTATATCCATATTGCATTTTTGGAAACCTAGAGAGTTAAATATGCCTGAGTGTATTTCACATCTTGCTACTAAGACAGGATTATCTGGTGCAAGTCTATCCAACTCTGCTTTTGTTGGATGTTGTTTTTCTAACATACGCATTTCATCATAACCCCAAAAAATAATCCACTTACCTTTTTCTGTTTTCTTCACTTCTTTTTTTACAACTTCGTATAGTTCTTTCAATGATCCTACTGTTGAAGGGAAAACATCAACAAATCCATCTTTTGTAATCCCTGAAATTATTGTATGTGCATGGGAATCTACTATTCCTGGACAAAGGGTGTTCCCCATAAGGTCAATCACTCTAGTGCTTTCTCCCTTAAACTCCATTACTTCCTCAATGGTTCCCAAACATAGAATTTTATCTGCCTTGATGCCTATAGCTTGAACTACATTGTTGTCTTTATCTGCTGTAACTATTGCTCCATTATAAAAAATATAATCTGCTTTTTTCATCTGAATCCTCCTGCTGACAATTCACTTTAACTTTATCTAAATTTTTATATAAAATTGATATTTTTATGCAAAGACACTATGATTTTTTTATTTTAAATATATACCTAAGAATACTATTTCTTTGTATTTTAAATATAGTGTCTTTGTTCTTATTACAGTGCCTTCTTAATTTTTCTTAAACCTGTCTGTTTATTTTCTTTTTTAGTTAAGTTAATACGGCTTTTTCTAATACAATTATACAACAGAAATAAGATAATATAAAAGTGGCAAATATTTGCCACTTTTATTTGGTTATCATCTCAGTGTACTAGTGAATCTACACTTTATAGAATCCTTTGTATTGTTCTTTTATTTCTTCGATTAATGTTATTGGTCTTGGCTTAGTCGCTAGACAAACAACTACAAATACTACGATGTTTACTAAGAAGGATAGTAATGTTACTCCGCCTTTAGCAAAAGGTCCTAAGAATTCAATTGAAGTAGGATCTCCTGTTACGATTGGCAAGAATGTAAATACTACCAATACTGTAAGTCCCGAAAGCAGTCCTGCCATAGCTCCAGGAACATTTGCTCTCTTCCAGAACAACGCTCCTACTGTTGGAACCATAACTTGTGCTGTTCCTGCAAGTGCAACTAGTC
>CAYJJM010000096.1:0-3023 GCA_964370515.1 uncultured Oscillospiraceae bacterium
CAATGGAAATTTATCCTTTAGCAAAAAAATTAGTAAGCCTTACTTCTCTTCCTGTACTAATAAAACCAAATGCAGGCTTGCCTGACCCTGAGACTGGAAAATATAATATGAGTAGCGATGAATTTGTTAAAACCCTTTCTTCCTATTCTAACCTAGGTGTTTCCATGCTAGGCGGTTGCTGCGGAACAGAGCCCGAACATATTATGAAGCTTTCTAAAGCACTTCAAGATAAACTAGTTAACAAAGATTCTTCTGATAATAAAAGTCAAAGCTGTTCTGCTTTTGGGGACAAAAATGATTTTTCTAGTCCTCTAGGTTCTGCAATTTGCACAAGCACTAAGCTAGTTAAAATAGATCAAGTAAGAGTTATTGGCGAAAGATTAAATCCTACAGGAAAAAAAAGATTAAAAGAGGCTTATGTTAATAAAGACTGGGATTATATCCTCTCTCAAGCTATCCAGCAAATTGATGCTGGTGCTGATATTTTAGATATTAATGTAGGTGTGCCTGGTCTGAATCAAGAAGAATTCTTACCAATTTTAGTCAAAAAACTTCAAACTGTTATAGATATTCCCTTACAAATAGATTCTTCTGACCCTCGTGCTATTGAAGCAGCTCTTCGCGTTTATAATGGAAAAGGGATTGTTAATTCTGTTACAGGCGAAGACGAAAGCTTGGCAGCAATACTTCCTATTGTGAAGAAGTATGGTGCTGCCGTAATTGGCTTAACAATTGATGAAAATGGAATCCCTAAGTCTTCAAAAGATAGAATAAAAATAGCGAAAAAAATATTAAATGAAGCCCTTTCTTTGGGTATAAAAAAAGATAATATATATATTGACTGCCTTACTTTAACTGCCTCTGCTGAACAATCACAAGCAATGGAAACTATAGCTGCCATTGAATACATATCAAAAGAATTAGGTTTAAATACAACTTTAGGAGTTTCTAATATTAGCTTTGGCTTACCCAATAGAAGTCTTATAAACAGTGCCTTTTTACTTCTAGCACTTAATGCCGGTCTAACACTTCCAATAATTGATCCTAGTAATACTCATGTTATGTCCACAATTTTTACATTCAATTTACTTGCAAATAAAGACACTAATTCTAAAAGATACATTGAATATATTGAAAAAATTTCTAATCCCCAAAACCAATTGACCTTGGCGCCATCTCATGAAGCAGATTCAACTGTAGATATAGAAACATATATCAAAAAAGGTTTAAAAGAAGCTGTTGCAAATGGAGTAAAAACTTTACTGTTATCACATAGCCCTTTGGATATTGTTAATAATTCTTTAATTCCAGCCTTAGATAAGGTGGGAAAAGATTTTGAAAATGGAAAAATATATCTACCCCAAATGCTTCAAAGTGCAGTGGCTGCACAGGGAGGTTTTGAGCAAATAAAAAATCACTTATCTATGGAGAATAAACCCTCTATTTGCAGAGGGAAATTGGCAATTGCCACCGTTAAAGGTGATATTCATGACATAGGAAAAAATATTGTAAAAATGATTATGGAAAATTATGGATATGATGTTCTTGATTTAGGAAAAGATGTTTCTGTTAAGGAAGTCGTAGATGTTGTATTAACCTATAACTTAAAACTTATAGGATTAAGTGCTCTTATGACTACTACATTAGAAAGCATGGAAGACACTATCAAGGAAATTAAAAAAGTTGCTCCTGATTGTAAAATTATGGTCGGTGGTGCTGTGTTAACTGAGGAATATGCATATAAAATTGGAGCAGATTTTTATTGCAAAGATGCTTTGTCTTCAGTTGCTGTAGGAAATTTAATTTTTGAATTAACCTAATATATTTTAAAAATATAATCTTGTATTTTTTTAAAATAGCCTCCTCACTTGAGGCTATTTTCTTTGCCTTTCTCTTCTGTATTTTCTGACTATTCCATATCTTCAGATTTTAATTACACATTTATATATCACATGGCAAAACACTAGCATTTCCAATGGGTTTAAAGAATTTTTCATATATTTTTTAAGCATTTCTTAATTATAAAAATGTTGCTGTTGACAAGGTAAATATTATAATGTTAAAATGACATAGGCTATGAAATAATAGCCGTTTTGTTTTGTTTATAAGGAGGAAAAGTTTATGCGAATTGGTATTCCAAAGGAACCTTTTGCAGGGCAAACCCTTGTAGCTGCTTCACCAGATACAATTACCAAACTTATTAAGTTGGGTTATGAAGTTTCTGTAGAGCGAGGTGCGGGTGTTGCTGCAAGCTATTATGATGATCAATATGAGTTAGCTGGTGCTACAATTGTTGATAAAAAGCAAGCTTGGGGGGCAGAGATTGTAGTTTGTCTTGATACACCGCCAGCAAAAGAACTTGCATTAATTAAAAAAGGAACAGTTCTTATTTCAAGAATCAATCCAGGTGCAAATCCAGAGCTGATCGAAAAATTCAAAGAAATGGGAATCACTACTCTTGCTATGGATGCTGTACCTCGTATTTCACGAGCTCAAGCTTTGGATGTTAGGTCTTCAATGGCAAATATTGGCGGATATCGTGCGGTAATAGAAGCTGCTAGTGCATTTGGCAGATTGTTTACTGGTCAGGTAACTGCTGCAGGAAAAATGCCACCTGCAAAAGTATATATTATCGGAGTAGGAGTTGCAGGTCTTGCCGCTATTGGTACTGCAAACTCAATGGGCGCTTTAGTTTCTGCTACAGATGTTAGAGCTGAAGTTGCTGACCAAGTAGAATCCCTTGGTGGGACTTTTGTTGAGATTCCTGTAAAGCAAGAATCCTCAGATGGATATGCAAAAGAAATGACAGAAGATCAACAAAAACTTGTTCTGGAAGTATATAAAGAGCAAGCAATTAAAAATGATATTGTAATCACAACTGCACAAATACCAGGCAGACCATCACCGCTACTAATCACAGAAGAAACTGTAGCTGCTATGAAACCTGGTTCAGTAATAGTTGATATTGGTGCTAACGAGCAAGGTAGTAACTGTGCTCTTACTAAGCCTGGTGAAATATTCTG
>CAYJJM010000096.1:3033-5274 GCA_964370515.1 uncultured Oscillospiraceae bacterium
CTTGATGAAGAGGACGAGATTGTACGTGGAGTAACTGTTACTCTAGGCGGTCAAATAATGTGGCCTCCTCCAGCGATTAAAGTTTCTGCCGCTCCTAAGGAAACACCAAAAGCTGTTGAGGCAGAAAAAGAAGAAGTAAAAGAAAAAACTGCTTTCCAAAAACATTGGTGGAAAGTTCTTGCTGGACTTCTTGGAATTGCATTAATTCTTGTAGCTCCACCAAGTATTATAGGACACTTTATTGTATTTGAATTAGCCATTGTTGTTGGTTTTTATGTAATTACCAATGTAACACATGCGTTGCACACACCATTAATGTCTGTAACAAATGCTATTTCTGGTATTATTATTCTCGGAGCAATATTGCTCATAGGATCAGATAATATTGTTGTAGTTGTCCTTTCCTTTATTGCCATGGTCATAGCTGCTATTAATATTTTCGGGGGCTTCCTCGTATCTCAACGTATGCTAGGCATGTTCGAAAGGAGTTCAGACAATGATTAATTTTACAAATGCAATTACAATAGAAGTGATTGATACAAATGCAGGATTTAGCCTTGTTGAGCTTGTATCAAAATTTCAGTCTTTAGCATATATTCTTGCGGGACTATTGTTTATCCTTGCTTTGGCAGGACTTTCAAATCAAAAAACTGCCCTTCGTGGCAATAAATTAGGTGTTATCGGAATGGCACTAGCTTTGTTAGCAACAATCACAAGCGTAATTGTTGGCGATTCAGAGGGTGTTATGATGACTGTTGGACTAATTGTAGCTGCTCTTGGAATCGGTGCAATATTCGGTATATGGAAAGCTAAGAAAGTTCAAATGACAGGAATGCCTGAACTAGTAGCAATGCTTCACTCCTTTGTAGGGGCTGCTGCAGTAATGGTTGGAATCAACTCTTTTATACTAGTTCCTGGTGAAGATTCTCCAGAAAACGCTTTTCACATGGGAGAAGTTGGACTTGCAATCTTTATAGGTGCTTTAACACTTACAGGTTCAATTGTTGCTTATCTAAAATTATCTGCCAAAATATCAGGTAAACCACTTTTATTACCTGGAAGGCATATAATCAACCTATCAATAATTGTTGCATCTATTGGTTTAATCGCATGGCTAATCAACACTCGTGGAGTTGAAGAAGGCATTATTCCTATAGTTATATTAACTATAATTTCATTGCTTTTGGGAGCACACCTTGTGCTTGCAATTGGTGGTGGAGACATGCCAGTAGTAGTTTCAATGCTTAACTCATATTCTGGTTGGGCAGCAGCTATGGCTGGTTTCACTCTTGGAAATGACCTACTAATCATAACTGGTGCTTTAGTTGGTGCTTCTGGGGCATACCTATCTTATATTATGTGTCAAGGTATGAACAGAGCTTTCCTTTCAGTAATCTTGGGAGGCTTTGGAGGCGATGCGAAACCTTCCTCTAGCGGAGAAGAAAAAGATTATGGAACATATACTGAGGCTTCTAGAGAAGATGTAGCTCAAATGCTAATGGAGGCTAAGTCAGTTGTAATTACACCGGGATACGGAATGGCAGTTGCTCAAGCACAATTCCCTGTTGCTGAACTTACAAGGAAACTTATTGCCAGAGGTGTAGATGTTAAATTTGCGATTCACCCTGTTGCTGGTCGTATGCCTGGTCATATGAACGTTCTATTGGCTGAAGCAAAAATTCCTTATGATAATGTTTTTGAAATGGATGAAGTTAACGATGACCTAGGTTCTGTTGACGTAATCCTTGTAATTGGTGCAAATGATACTGTAAACCCAGCAGCAGAAACTGAACCAGATTCACCAATCGCAGGAATGCCTGTACTAAGAGTTTGGGAAGCAGAAAAAGTTATTGTATCTAAGAGATCTATGGGCAATGCAGGATATGCAGGTGTTCAAAATCCTCTATTCTTTAATGAGAATACAGATATGTTATTGGGCGATGCCAAAGAATCAGTCGACGCAATCAATGCTATGCTTTAATCAAATTTAATGATATGATCTAAATTTGGTTAACATATAAAACTAAAATAAAATCCTTGTATTCCGCTTGTGAATGCAAGGATTTTTTGGCTCTATGTCAAATGTTGGGGTAGAGTTGAAAATCAAACAAATTCTGTAATGAAGATATGTGTTTATCCTTATCTCCATTTTTATTGATTAGGTTAAATTAAATTTGTTAATATGGCGATATCCATTCGTCATGATTTCACGCTTACATGTGCCATGGTTGCACGCTTGCA
>CAYJJM010000097.1:0-5233 GCA_964370515.1 uncultured Oscillospiraceae bacterium
TCTAATACCTTGACTACAAAAGAGCCGGTAGAACGGGCAAAACCAAAGAATAAGCAGGTGAAAAAGGTCAACATAATGGACCAATTCCCAAATATTAATGCGGCAATGGCTAAGTAGCCATAGCCCATAAATATGCTAGGTGAAAAATTAGCGGAAATTGAATATGCATAACTAATTCCTGCAATTCCTGATAGTGCTCCAGAAATAACAACAGCAATTAATCTGATTTTTCCAACATTGATACCAGCAGCATCCACGGCATGAGGGTTATCACCGCAAGCACGAAGATTCATTCCAAATCTTGTATGATACATAACATACCAAGCAATGATAGCTATTATGATAATAAATATTTGAAAGAAGTATATATCTCTGAAAAATGCACCAATAAATGGAACTTCAGAAATGCCAGGTATAGTGATCTTTTCTGCTACATTAAGTGTAAACTTATTAGATGCTTGCCCAAATAAAGATGTATTTATTTGTTTAGTTAAGAAAATTGTAAGTGCAACTGCTAAGATATTTATTACAACTCCACTAACAACTTGATTTGCCTTGAACTTTATACAAAGTAGGGCATGTAGCAAGGCAAACAGCCCGCCACCTATCATTGAAGCTATCAATACGAAATAAAAGGGCAACTGAGAGTCTATTGCAAAACTTCCAGAAATCAATATGGCAAAAAATGCGCCTACAAATGCTCCAAAACCTTGCAAGCCTTCTAGGGCTAAGTTTGTTATACCGCTTTTTTCGCTATATATTCCTCCAATTGCCATAATAAATAGAGGAAGTGAAAATGCTAAACCATCAATAACTATTCTATCCATTTAGCTTACCTCCTTCTTTTTTCTTAAACCTATATTCGACATAAACTCTACATGCACTGCAAAGAAGTATTATTGCAATAATAACATCTGCAATTTCAATAGGAAGTCCAGTAGAAGAACTCATGTAAATGCTTCCCTTGCTGATTCCAGTAATAAGGAAAGAAGAGAAGAATATACCGATAGGATTATTATTGGCCAAGAGTGCTACAGCAATTGAGTCAAATCCAGTCGCAATAAGAATTTTGGGTTGGATTGATTCAAAATATCCTAAGTAATAAGTAACTCCAGCAAGACCAGATAAGGCACCTGAAATAAGCATAGTAAATATAATTGTTCTTCCAACTGAAATTCCAGCATATCTGGCAGCATCTTTGTTATATCCAACAGCTTTTATTTCATAGCCAAATATTGTTTTATCAAAAAGAAATTTAATAACAAAACCTGCAATAATGGCTAAGACTATTCCAAATGGAACATCAACAAGCAAGTCTCCAATTTCGTAATCCATAATTGTTAATCGTGACTCTACAGAAACAGCAGAAGATTGCCTTGATACTGGATCAATATGATGGACATTTATCACAAAACTAATTATGTATAGTGTTATATAATTAAGCATTATAGAAGAAACAACCTCATTAATATTAAACTTATATTTTAAAAATCCTATTAATCCACCAAAGAGAGCACCGGCTAAAATTCCTACAAGGACCACTAAAGGTTTGGCAATATATGAAGACAAATCACTATATCCAATTAACAATGTTGCAGAAAATCCAGCAAATAGCATTTGGCCAGATATGCTTATATTAAATAGTCCACCTTTCATAGCTACTGCAAAAGAAAGGGCGGCAAATATCATAGGAGTTAAGGCATTTAAAAAACTCATAAATTCTGTAAATATACTAGTGTTGGCAGCATATGAATTCTTGGGGAAAAGCCCTGCTCCTTGTAACAGGCTTTGATAAAATTCTAATGGATTTTTTCCTAATATTAATATGATTACTGCTCCAACAAGTAAGCTAAAGAAGATAATTAGTAGTGGAAGTTTAATCTTATTCTGATTTTTCATTATTTTGTACCCCCATCATAAATTCACCGATTTCAAAATTTGTTAAAGATTCAGCTGGGGAGATTTTGTCTATTTCGCCATTATAAATTACGCCTATAGTGTCAGCTAAACTCATGATTTCATCTAACTCCAAAGAAATGAGAAGGATAGCTTTGCCATTATCTCTTTCCTTTAAAATTTGATTTTGTATATTACTTATGGCACCTACATCAAGGCCCCTGGTTGGTTGAACAAATATGAGAAGGGAGGTACCCTCCAAGTTTATTTCACGGGCAATTATAGATTTTTGTTGGTTACCACCACTCATAGAACGAGTTAAAGTTTTGCTACCTTGACCACTTCTTATATCATATTTTTCAATTAAGGCATTGGAAGATAGCTCTATATTATCAGGCTTCAAAATTCCTTTTTTTGCATTAGGTTCTTTATAATATGTTTTAAGGGCTAAGTTGTTATCAAGAGAAAAATCTAGAACAAGTCCAAATTTTTGCCTATCCTCTGGGATATAGGCAATACCTGACTTAATTCTTTCCTTTATGGATAAATTGGTTATATCCTTTCCTTCCAAGGATATGGTTCCAGAAGATGTTTTTAAAAGTCCAGCTATAGCATCAGCAAGCTCTACCTGCCCATTGCCAGAAACACCAGCAATGGCAAAAATTTCACCAGCTCTAATTGAAAAAGAAACATTTTTAACTACATCAAATTTTTCCTTATTTTTAACAGTTAAACTATTAACTTCTAATATTTTTTGGCCAAATTTTGGCTCTTTTTTTTCAATATCAAATAATACTTCTTTTCCTACCATTAGTTTTGCCATGTGTTCGGTAGTGGTAGAAGTAACATCCAAGATGTCTATTAATTTACCTTTTTGTAAAATTGCGCATCTATCGGCAATTTTCTTAATTTCTTCTAATTTGTGTGTGATGAGGATTATTGTTTTACCCTTGCTTCTTAATTCTTTTATAATTTCTAATAAGAATTCAATTTCTTGGGGAGTCAAAACAGCAGTCGGTTCATCAAAGATTAAAATATCAGCTTCTCTATAAAGCATTTTAAGTATTTCGACTCTTTGCTGCTCAGAAACATTTAAATCACTAATCTTAGCAGTTGGGTTAACTTCTAATCCGTACTTTAAAGAAATTTCATGAACTTTTTTATTTGCAGTTTTTATATCCATAAAGGGAATAAATCCTAATTTTTTTGTTTTGTTTTCTAAACCTAATATGGTGTTTTCTGTGATTGTATAATTTTGTATAAGCTTAAAATGCTGGTGTACCATTCCAATATTTAATTTAGTTGCATGTTCAGGGGAGGTAATATTTTCTTGTTTACCATTTATTAAAATCTCTCCTTCATCTGGTTCATACATACCAAACAGAATACTCATCAATGTGGATTTTCCAGCACCGTTTTCTCCTAGTAATGCAAAAATTTCTCCTTTTTTAATTTGAAGTGTAATATTATCATTTGCAACAATTCCAGGAAATTTTTTTGTAATATTTTTCATTTCAATCAGATAATCTGACATTATAACCTCGTTTCAAAAATATAATAAATAAAAAAAGATTATCCCTTTTAGTAAATCCTAAAAGGGATAATAAACTTAAAATTATAGTCCAGGGAAATTATCCGGAGCATGTCCATTGAAGTTAGCAGCAGGAGTTATACTTCCATCTTTGATAGCAGCATAAACATCTTCTAAAGCTGCAAGAGTATCATCAGATAGTTGATGACGACCATCTGCACTTACATATCCAGTAGAGTCAGTATCAGCACCAAGAGTGAAATTACCACCTGCAAAAGAACCATCAGCTACAGCATTTAATTGTTTTTCAACATTCATGCCCATAACTTTTAGTCCAGAAGTTATAATTACATTTTCGTCTCCATCAACACCATCATCATATTGGTCAACATCACAACCGATAAACTTAATGCCATCAGCTTCTTTAACAGCAGTTAAAACACCATTTCCAGAACCACCAGCAGCAACAAACACAATGTCAACACCTTCATCAAGCAATGCTTGTCCTACAACTTTACCTGTTGCTTCATCTGAGAAAGTACCAACATAGTTACCACCAACATTAAGACCAGTAACATCAGTTCCTGCATATGAAGGAAGTTCAACGATTTCCACATCTGTTCCTAGGTGAGCGTTAGCATAGTTAACACCAGATTCAAAACCCCATTGGTAGTTAACATTTGAAGGGAATGCAATACCATTTACAACAGCAACTTTATTAGTTTTTGTTTCTAAAGCAGCAGCGATTCCTGCAAAGAATCCACTTTCTTCTTCTTTAAACATCATTGCATAAACATTGTCTAATTCGACTTCATTTCCATCTACATCAGTTGGGAAAGAATCTACTAAGATAAAGTCAGTGTCAGGGTTATCTCCTGCAAAAGCGCCGATTCCAGCGAATTGGAAACCACAAGCAATGATTACATCATAGTCAGCAACAATATCTTGTACTGCTTGAACAGAAGCGGCAGCTTCTCCACTTTCTTCTCTAATTGCAACAACTTCAGCATTTCCATAAGATTCAGCAAATGCCATTGCACCATTATAGTTGTCTTCGTTAAATGAGCCATCATCAACACCTGAAGGACTTGTAACGATTGCAATTTTCAGTTCATCACCAGAACCACCGCAACCAGCTAGTAGACCTAGAGTTAGAACAAGAACCGTTAAAATACAAATAATTCTTTTCATTTTTATTTTCCTTTCTTTAGTTAAAAATTTTAATTAGGTAATATAATTTATGATTTAAGTTTACTATATATTTATAGGTTGTGCAATTAATTTTTGTAATAATTAATAAAAAAAATTTTAATACTTGTCTCAATGACCAATATAATACTTAGGGTCAAAATCCTAGGAATTTGAAAGTAAAATAATTGTATGGTTTCTAAAAATCATTAAAATTTAGTATAAATTTAGTATGAAACTAAATTGCTCAAATAAAGTCAAAAAAAATCAAAATCAAATTGAAACCAAATTGATTTTGAATTTAAATAAAGTTAAAATCTTAAAATTTAAAAGTACAAAAGTACTAAGAAAAATATCTAAATACGCCTTTTACTTTACCTAGAATTTGAACATTGTTGGTAAGAATAGGGGACATTGTAGGGTTTTCAGGTTGTAGCCTAATATGATTTGCTTCTTTGTAGAATGTTTTTACAGTAGCTTCAGCATCAAAGTCTCCTTCAATCATGGCAACAACAATATCAACATTTATAGCAGTGTTTTGTTTTTGTGCCAAAATATAATCGCAGTCCATTATTCCTACATCTATCATGCTTTCTCCCTTAACAACAAGTAGGAAAT
>CAYJJM010000098.1:0-5222 GCA_964370515.1 uncultured Oscillospiraceae bacterium
GAAGTGATTATCAATGAAAATGAAAAATATGAATATAAATTAGGTGATAAAATTGAAGAAGGTAATCAGGATTTGGGGGTTGTAGGTTACTACGAAAGTAACCATAATGCTGAATATTTAGTAAATGCTTCCACATTAGAAGAATATATTATGGGCAAAAGTAAAAGGATTTCTATTTATGCAAATGACAAAGACTCTGTTTTAAGCCAGCTCCATAATATGGGCATAAAAGGAGAAGATAGCTATACCGTAAGTAAGCGAGAGTATGATAAATCTGTTGAATCTTCAAATCAAACCCTATATATAATCGGTTTAATTGTGTCAATAGTATCTCTACTTATTATATATCTAATATCCAGGGCTTCTTTCCTCTCAAGAATAAAAGAAGTTGGAATTTACAGATCTATTGGAGTAAAGAAAACAGATGTTTATAAAATGTTTGTTGGAGAAATAATTGCCATATTCACTTTGGCCTCTCTTCCAGGAATTATTCTCTCCTTCTATATTCTAAGATCCGTATCTTTATTAGAGCCATTTGTAATGGCAAATCTCCCAGTATTTATTGCTACTGTATGCATAAATCTAGGTTTTATGATTTTAGTAGGTTTGCTGCCTGTGTTTAACACCATTAGAAAGGCTCCTGCCTACATACTAGCCCGTACAGACATATAGATATAATATAATATAATATAATATAATTCATGCCTTCTTTTATAATGACTTTTTCTCATACAAAAGGAGGCTTTTTCTTTCCCTAATTTTTTATATATCTGTATAAATAATTGTTCTCTATACAAAAAATAGCCCCTAGCAAGGCTATTTTTATATGTTTTGGATTACTTTGCAATGGCATATGGCCAATTTATACTAATGCACTTTTAAAACTTTTTTTATAAAGTTGCGATGAAATTGCAACATAGGAAGTGTTTGTTAAAATCATGTCCGCAATATTATTTCCAGATAAGATAGATTTACTTTGGGAATAGTATTATATTAGAAAAAGTCTAATATAAATATTCATTAGCTTGATTCTTCAGTTATCTTGGATCCCAAATTGATTATACTTTTTTCTAATTCTAAAATTTTATTATTAATTTCAACTAGCCTTTCAGGCGAAATATGATTTTCCATAACAGTTTGAGAGTTATGAACTACCTTTTCAACAGATTCACTTAAGTTAGCCAGTTTTTCCTTTGTGTCTTTCAATTGATCTTTTGTTGCTATTTCTTCCTCAGCAGATACAACATTAATATTTTCTTCACTTAAATGACATTCTGTTATTCCATAAATAGGTTTAGCTTCATATCCGAATTTTTCTTTTATTTTTAAGGCTAATTCTTTTTTTGACTCTTCTTCCCCATGGACAAGGAATATTTCTTTAGGTTTCTTTTCAAAAGCCTCTATCCAGTTAAGCAAATCATTCTGGTCTGCATGACCTGAAAAGCCTTCTAAATTATGAATCTGAGCGTTTACCTTAATCACTTCTCCAAAAAGATTAACTTCCTTTGCTCCTTCTAGTATAAATCTGCCTAAGGTTCCTTCTGCTTGGTAACCTACAAATATCACGCTATTCTTACTATCCCATAAATTGTGTTTTAAGTGATGCCTTATTCTCCCTGCTTCGCACATTCCGCTGGCTGAAATAATTATTTTAGGTGTTTTACTAAAGTTAAGTTCCTTGGATTCCTCAGCAGTACGTGTGAATTTTAAGTTTTTAAAATCTAATGGGTTATCACCTTTCAATATATAGTCTTTTGTTTCATCATCAAAGACTTGGGCATTTTTTCTGAACACTTCTGTTGCTGTAGTAGCCATAGGACTATCAATATATACAAATAGGTCTTTAAGCTCTGTTTGTAAATCTTCTCTTTCTTCATAAAGTCTATTTAACTGATATATGAGTTCCTGTGTTCTTCCAACTGCAAAAGAAGGTATTACTGTAGTTCCGCCCCTTTTCTTTGTTTCTAAAATAATATCAACTAACCTTTCAATGCTAGATGAATTTTTCGGATGAAGGCGATTTCCATAAGTTGACTCCATTATTATATAGTCTGCTTTTTTTATAAAAGTTGGGTTTCTAAGAATGGGCCTATTCATAACGCCAATATCACCGGAAAATACAGTTTTTGTAACACCCATATTTTCTTCTACCCAAAGTTCTACAATTGATGAACCAAGTATATGCCCTGCATCATTAAATACAATTTTCATTTGGTCGTTTATTTCAATAAGTTGATCATATAGAACTGGCGAAATATAATTAAGAGATTTTACAGCATCTTCAAAAGTAAATAACGGTTCAACCAATGGTTTCCCTGCTCTTATGGCCTTTTGGTTTTTCCATGCTGTTTCTTTTTCATGTATATATCCACTATCTTTAAGCATAACTTCAACCAAATCTGCAGTCGCATCGGTACAATATATTTTTCCTGTAAACCCTCTTTTGACTAGCAAAGGAATCCTACCGCAGTGATCTATGTGAGCATGGCTTAAAATTAAGCAATCTATTTCCTTTGGATCAAAAGGGAAATCTTTTGAATTTTCTGCTTCTATATTTTTCCCGCCTTGAAATTGACCACAATCTAACAAAACCTTATGTTTTTCAGTGGTAATCAGATGACATGAACCAGTTACGGAAGTGGCTGCACCACAAAATTTTATTTTCATTTTTGCCTCCTTATATTTAACTTCCACACGAACAATAGCTAATCCACTTTAAATATGCACTTACACAATTTGCAGCAATAGCTCACTCTATTTTTAGATTATCAAGTTTAAATATAGCTTTACATAAGTTTGAGAATAATGCTTTTAAAGAATTTAGTCTTTTGCAATTTCAGCAACATATGCCTTGAAATCTTTTATAATTGTATCCAAATCTGCACTTTCATCATCTAGCGCAAGCCCATAAAATGGAGGAATGTCTACTCCTCTTTCTTTTATAGCCTTTTCCAATTCTTCAATATAAACTCCTGGGCCTTCAGCTAAATTCGATACATTCTTTAAGTCAAAAGGACTCCCACCCCAAGTTTCGTCATAGCAGGTTACTGTCACTCCACATGTTGGAGAACCATTGCTACTTAATATTCCAACAACTTTGTACCCTTCTCTTTGATATTCTTCAACATATGTAGTAACTCTTTCTGCGATTTCTCTACAATGATTTCTAAATCCTCTTGAATCATATAAATTTTTTGTATGCCACCATCTTTGAACTCCCAAATATAGGGTTTCTGGGCAATCCATTTGTTGAACACCTAAGTCATACTCATACAATGTGTCCATAACTTCTTTACATAATCCTGGATATCTAGCTAGGCCTTTTACTTTATTATTTGCATTTAGCAAACAGCTTGAAACGAATATAATTTTTTTGCTTCTTGAATCATCAAATCTTTCCATCTTTTCCTCCTATCTTGTAATTCCATTCTTATACTTCCATAATTTGTAACCATGCCTTAATATTAACATTATTTTTATATTTAGTCTATCATTAATTTGAAATCTATAACCCAATTTTTTCATGGAAATTCCACTCACACAATATAAAAATGTCATGTGCAAATTTCTCTTACATGACATTTTACAAAATCCTCTTTATTAAATATATCTATTTTAACATTTATTACGCATCTAGCATTTCCAACAATTTATTATATACAAACTCATTGCTTTTCTTCAATGCTATTGGCCTTCCTTCTAAGTTTGTAAAGCAATGCTCGGTTTCTCCTTCATTGGTTACTTCCTTATCTTTATTGTAAAAAGTATAACTAAATACAAACTTTACACTTGTCATAGATTTAAGTTTCACTTCAATTAGAAATTCTTCATCAAATTTTAAAGCCTGTTTGTAATTACATCTAACAGCTAAAACTGGACTTGGCAGACCCATTTCCTCAAGTTTTGCATAAGGCAATCCTATTTCTTCCAGCCAAAAAACCCTAGCTTCCTCCATCCATCTAATATAATTAGAATGATGAACAATACCCATTTTATCCGTTTCATAATAATGTACTTTACGCCTATACATTTCTCCTCCTTACTTAGAAAACTGAAAAATTATCCCTATTATTGCTGATACCGCAATAAAAATTATAGGGTGAATTTTTTTCGTCTTCTTTATCAAAACTCCTAAAATAAAAACAATAACAAAAAGTAATATTGCTTTTAAATTTATTATAGAAATATTAAAGTTACTGAAGGCAATAGCCTCTTTAAAAAAAGTTACTTCCATAACATAAATAGCTGCAACAGTTACAAGACCTACAGACGCAGGCCTTAACCCATATAAAGTTCCAATAACATATGGATTTTCGCTAAATTTATTTAATACTTTTATTAATATTAAAACCAAAATTAATGATGGGAGTATAAGTGCAATGGTTGCAACAGCTGCTCCCCCTACACCAGCAACTTTAAACCCCACATATGTAGCCATGTTTATGCCAATAGGCCCTGGTGTTGACTCAGCTACCGCAAGCATATTTGTAAGTTCCTCTGTAGTAAACCACCCTGTGGATATTCCCATCTCATTTAAGAATGGAAGAGTTGCTAACCCACCGCCAAAAGCAAAGACACCAGTAATTAAGAATTCATAAAACAATTTAAAATAAATCATTTATGCCTCCTTAGTCCTAAATATGTAATTAAAATCCCACTTATTCCTGCAAAACACACAAATATAACAGGCGAAACAGGTAACGCAATAGCCCCTGCAACTGTAATGAGAAACAAAATAAAGGTTTTTTTATCTACTATTGAAGTCTTCCATAATTCAATTATAGCCTTAACTATTAATGCACAAACACAAGCTCTAACGGCAATAAAAGCATCTTCTACTGCTTGTACATGATAAAATTGTGTCAGTACCCCTGCGACCATTGAGATAATTAAAAAAGACGGAAAGACAACCCCCAAAGAAGCTACTATTCCACCTGTCTTTTTTCCAACTTTTGACCCTATAAAAACCGCAACATTTGACGCAATTATTCCTGGCAAACATTGTGCTATAGCAAAATAATCACTTAGCTGTTTTTTCGTTACCCATTTCTGTTTTTCTACTATTTCTCTATTAAGAATAGGGAGGATTGCATATCCACCTCCAAAAGCCATAACTCCAATCTTTGAAAAAACTAAAAATATTTTCAAATATAATTTTAGTTTATTCTTCATTTTCGTTTTCAGCCACTTTTTCCAAAGTATATTGAATTTCCTCTATCTCT
>CAYJJM010000099.1:0-3837 GCA_964370515.1 uncultured Oscillospiraceae bacterium
GTTAGTACATTTTTAATAGG
This sequence comes from uncultured Oscillospiraceae bacterium, assembly GCA_964370515.1. Taxonomy (GTDB): domain Bacteria; phylum Bacillota; class Clostridia; order Peptostreptococcales; family Anaerovoracaceae; genus CAYJHC01. Next base: position 21 of record CAYJJM010000099.1, read on the forward strand.
CTATATTTCTGCCAAGATTTATAGGTTAGGTGTTTTATCCTACGGCAACAAGGCGAATTTTTTCACTTTCCTAAAACTTGTGTTTAGGAATAAGTAAAACCCATAAAAAAGGAGTACCTAGTCCACCTGCAAGGTCAAATGAAGCTTTTAAACGCTTTGCTTGTCTAAAATTTTAGCGCCCATTTAAATTTATATCTGGCATTTCTTCTGTATCAAGTAGAAAAACTTCAAATTAAAAATGTCTTTAATTTTTATATTTAAAAAGCACCTATCAACTTTTTTTAGTCAATAAGTGCTCCCTATATCTATTATTTAGTTTTGAAATAACTCTTAGAATAATCCAGTTATTTTTCCACTTTTGTCAACATCTATCTTTTCTGCTGATGGTACTTTTGGTAATCCTGGCATTGTCATAACATCTCCTGTCAGTGCAACGATAAAGCCTGCTCCAGCACATACCTTTAAGTTCCTAACAGAAAGTGTAAAGTCTTCTGCTGCTCCAAGAAGTTTTGGGTCATCGGAAAAACTGTATTGAGTCTTTGCCATACATATTGGCAGGTTTCCAAAGCCTAAGCTTTCTAACTGCTCCATCTGCTTTCTTGCACCAGGCAAGATGTTAATGTCTTTTGCTCTGTATACTTTCTTTGCAATCTTTGTAATCTTTTCTTCTATTGTGTCTTCTAACTCATATGTATAGCTAAATTGATTTTCTTTTTCACAAAGGGCGACTGCTTCTTCTGCTAGTTTCGCTCCCCCTTCTCCTCCTTTGGCCCATACTTGACTTAAGGCCACATTAACTCCAAGTTCCTTGCATTTTCTTTCTACAAGTTCTACTTCTGCCTTTGTGTCTAGTGGAAATTCATTTATTGCAACTACTGCTGGCAAGCCGTATACCTTTGTAACATTTTCTATATGTCTTAGTAAGTTTGGCAACCCTTTTTCTAAGGCTTCCAAATTTTCTTTTCCTAGGTCCTCTTTAGCAACTCCTCCGTGATGCTTAAGCGCCCTTACTGTTGCTACTACCACTACTGCTGATGGTTTTAGTCCTGCCATTCTACATTTTATGTCCAAGAATTTTTCTGCCCCTAAGTCTGCTCCAAAGCCTGCCTCTGTTACTACATAGTCTGCAAGTTTTAATGCCATCTTGGTTGCCATTATTGAGTTGCAACCATGTGCTATATTTGCAAAAGGTCCCCCATGTACAAATGCTGGTGTGTGCTCTAATGTTTGTACTAGGTTGGGTTTTAGTGCATCTTTTAGCAATGCTGCCGCTGCTCCATGTGCTTTTATCTCTCCTGCTGTTACTGGCTTATCGTCATAGGTATATCCTAAAACTATCTTGGATAGCCTTTCCTTTAAGTCTTCTATATCCTTTGAAAGGCATAAAATTGCCATTACTTCACTGGCTACTGTTATCTCATACCCGTCTTCCCTAGGCGTTCCATTAACTTTCCCACCTAGACCATCTGTTATAAAGCGTAGTTGTCTATCGTTCATATCTACTGCTCTTTTCCATGTTATTTTTCTAGGATCTATTTTTAAACTATTTCCTTGATATATATGATTATCTAACATTGCTGCTATTAAATTATTTGCTGCTCCTATTGCGTGCATATCTCCTGTAAAATGCAGGTTTATATCTTCCATTGGTACTATTTGAGCATATCCGCCTCCTGCTGCTCCTCCTTTTACTCCAAACACTGGACCTAGGGATGGTTCTCTTAGCGCTACAAATACATCTTTTCCTATTGTTTTTAGCCCATCTGAAAGCCCTACTGTTGTTGTTGTTTTTCCTTCCCCTGCTGGAGTTGGTGTAATAGCAGTTACTAAGATTAGCTTTCCATCTTTTTCTTCTTTCTTTTCTTCTAGTATGTTATAGTCTATCTTTGCTTTATGCTTACCATAAAAATCTACATACTCTTCTCCTATTCCTGCTTTTTTCGCAATCTCTGATATATGTTCTAAGTTGGACTCTTGTGCTATCTCAATATCTGATTTGTAACTCATTTGTTTCTCCTTTTCTTTCATCAATAGTTCAATTTGAATTATATCAATTCAAATCTTCCACCCTCCAAATTATACCATGTTCGGTTTCTTTTTTCCATTGAAAAAATTCCAAAAATATCTATCCATTGTATAATTGTGTGGGTTTCTTACTTTTTACTTTCATTCTTACTTTTATTTTATTTCTTGCTTTTGGGTTTGGATGGCATATCTTATTTTTGGACAGGCTTTCATAAACTCTCATTTCTTGCTTTTTCGATAGCTACTGTGTTTCTTGCTTTTTGGATAACTACTGCACTATCTTAAAACTTATTTGAACTTATTTGGCATGGTCTTTCACGGTCTTTTGGGTATTCAACACGGTCTTTTGGTTAGCTCTGTTGAAAATAAAGATATTTTTTGGTATAATTGTGTCAACCTCAATAGTTTTGTTTAGTGTGGATTGCTAGCTTCTTAGGCATTTATAACTTGAAGTAGCCTTGGCATTTATAACTTGAAGTAGCCTTGGCATTTATAACTTGAAGTAGCCTTGGCATTTACATCTTGAAATAGCCTAGTCCCTAAATAAAGTTTTTTAGCAATTATAAAACTTTTTTAGCAGTTAACAAAACTATTATTGACATAATACTTATCTTTCACAAAGGAGGCTATTGGCATGGATATTATTTATTACTTTTTATTTTCACTGGTTATTTTTGTTCATTCTTTTTTTGCTTTCTTTTTGACTGGAAGAATTTTCGTCAGAAGGCCTTTTTACTTTGTACTAATGCCACTATTTGCTGCGTTAAATACTGCCGCTTTTATTCTTTGTTTTCACTTTGGCTATAATGGTGTTTTTCATATTCAATATTCTATAATTTCCGTAATTTTTTTAATTGAAGTATTAATCCTCTACAAGGGACATGTAGTTGGCCTTTTTACCGCAGGCTTTGGAATTTTGCTACATTTTTTTGTAATAAGGGCTATTATCATTTCGGTTTTTTCTCTTTCATTAGATATTTCAACGGGAATCATACTCCTTAACACTCACCATTTTTTACTTTCAACTTTACTTATGTTTTTAGTTCATATATTTATTTTAATTTTATTCATACTGCTTATTCCTGTTAAGTATTTGAAAATCATAACCAAAAATTCTGAGTTGATTACATTTTTGTTTGTATTCACTGTAATCCTTTCTTTGTTAGTTATTTTTGATGGGACTTTGCTTTCCATAAATATATATATTTTTGAGCTTTCTTTACTTCATCTTATTTTGCCTTTGTCCTTACTTATAGCATTTTACATATCTCTGTTTATGATGTTCAAAATTATAACTCTTCACGGATATAAAGACAAGTCTTCTGCACTTGAATCTTCAATCAAAAAAGATAAAGTTTTGAAGGATGCACTATTTAGCCTTACAGAAATCTTTATTGAAGTAAACTGCAGTAAAAATGAGATTAGACAATTTTTAGTTAAGGGACATGAAATTGATTTTTCTAGCTTTGGAACCTATTCAAATTTCATTGATACAGTTTCAAGGCAATTTGTGCATCCAGATGATGCTCAAAAAATCGAAAGAATATCAGCCTCAGCTATTATTAACTTGGCAAAATCAAAGAACAATGAGACCTCTTATGATTATCGTTCCCTTCAAATATTGACTGAGGGTAATTTTGAAAAAACAAACATTGTTCCTGATAGTTACCTATGGTACAAGTTACAAGCAAAGTCAGAAATTGATCCAATTTCAAATGATGTTATTGCCATTATAACTATTGATGAAATTCATGAGGAAAAAGAAATAGAGCTTGCTTTAAGAGCTGAAGCA
>CAYJJM010000099.1:3847-5198 GCA_964370515.1 uncultured Oscillospiraceae bacterium
AATTGATCCTTTGACTGGAGCCTTTAACAAAAAATATGGAACTCAACTTATTCTAGATGAAATAAGTAGCGGTGCAACTGGGGCACTATTCATGATAGATATTGATAATTTTAAACAAGTTAATGATAAGCTAGGTCATGCTATAGGTGATGAAGTCTTAGAAAAAGTTTCAGAACTAATAGCTTCACAGTTTAGAATCAATGATACCTTTGTAAGAATTGGAGGCGATGAATTTATTGTTTTCTTGCTTTCTGAGACCTCTCCAGAAAAAATAGGAGAAAAAGCACAAACACTATGCAAAATCATTGAAAGTTCTTCTTTTATACCAGAAGATTCTGAATTCCATGTAACCGTAAGCCTAGGCATATCCATCTGTCCTACTCATGGTGTTACCTATGCAAAGCTCTTTGATGCTGCAGATTTAGCTATGTACTCAACAAAGAATAAAGGGAAGAACACTTATACCATCTTTGACAAAACCAAACATGGTACTTTCATCAATAAATAGGCCTAATCTACTTTACCATAAATTAAAATCGAAAAAGTGCGCCCATGCTGGGCACACCACTAAAAAGCCATAAAGGGAACTCCTTTATGGCTTAATTTTTAGTATTTTATTTTTGTATTTCCACAACCCATCCAAATGGGTCTGCCTTCTTGCCTGCCTGTATTCCATAAAGGTCATCATATACCATTTGGGTAATTTCACCTATTTTCTTATCAGCAATTTTCACAACTTTTCCCTTGTAGGATAATTCTCCCACCGGCGAAATAACGGCAGCTGTTCCTGTTGCAAACATTTCTGTTATTTTTCCATTTTCTACACCTTCAAGAACTTCATCGATAGTTATCTTTCTTTCTGTAACTTTATAGCCATTGCTTTTCAAAAGATGTATAACAGAATTTCTAGTAACTCCTTCTAGTATTGTTCCTAAAGTTGGTGGTGTAACTATCTCTTCTCCAAAAACAAAGAATGCGTTTGATGTTCCTATTTCCTCTATATATTTTCGTTCTATCCCATCTAGCCACAAAATTTGGTCATATCCTTTAGAAAATGCTTCCATTTGTGCCTTTAGTCCAGCTGCATAATTTCCTCCATATTTTGCTTCTCCTGTTCCACCAGCAACAGATCTTACATACTTTTCTTCTACATAAATACTTGTTGGCGCTAATCCTCCTGAGTAGTATTGGCCTACAGGGCTAAGTATAATAATAAATTTGTAAGTTTCAGACGGAGATACTCCTAGGTATGGCTGTGTACCAATTATAAATGGGCGTATATATAAAGATGTTCCTTCTTTTTTTGGAACCCACTCTTTTTCAACTTCTACTAAAGCCTTTATTGCTTTCC
>CAYJJM010000100.1:0-5175 GCA_964370515.1 uncultured Oscillospiraceae bacterium
TGAAAATGGAACGCCAGCTTCTCTTCCACACGGAGTTACACCAGTCATCCTTCCATATACTATGTTTGAAGTAATAGTTAGAATTGACATTGTTGGAATTGAATTTCTATACATCTTGTATGGTTTTATATATCCAAAGAAATCTCTAGTGATTTTAGCTGCCAAAGCATCTGTCTCAGGGTCTGCATTTCCAAATGGAATATATTCTCCTTCGATCTCAAAATCAATTGCAATTCCTTTTTCATTTCTAATAGGTTTAACCTTTGCTTTTTTTATTGCAGTTAACGAGTCCGTTGCAATGGCGAGCCCTGCAATTCCAAAAGTTTCATATCGTTTAATATTAATGTCATGAAAAGCCATCTGTATTGCTTCATAGGCATATTTATCATGCATATAGTGGATAATATTTACTGCCTCAACATAAATTTTTGCTAACCATTTTTGTACAGTCACAAATTTTTCCATAACTTCTTCATAATCTAAGTACTCTGAAGTTATTGGTTCAAATCTTGGAAGTATCTGCTCTCCCGTAACCTCATCAATACCTCCATTTATTGCATACAGAAGTGCCTTAGGCAAATTTGCTCTCGCACCAAAATATTGAGTTGATTTCCCTATTTCTAAAGCCCCTACACAGCCTGAGATTGCATAATCGTCTCCAAAATCCGGTCTCATTAACTCATCATTTTCATATTGAATCGAAGAAGTTTCTATTGTGACTTTTGTGCAGAACTCCTTCCATGGCTTTGGTAATCTTTCTGACCATAAAATTGTAAGATTTGGTTCAGGTCCTACGCCTAATGTGTATTGACAGTTTAAAAATCTAAAAGAAGATTTAGTAACTAATGTTCTTCCATCAATGCCAAACCCTCCAATAGATTCTGTTATCCATGTTGGATCTCCTGAAAAAAGTTCATTATAGCTTGGCGATCTTAAGAATCTAATCATTCTAAGCTTCATTACGAAATGATCAATCAACTCTTGTGCTTCTTCCTCTGTAATTGTTCCATTTTGTAAATCCCTTTCAATGTAAATATCCAAGAACGTAGAAACTCTTCCTAGAGAATTTGTTACTCCATCATGGTGTTTTGTACCCGCAAGTAAGCTAAAATAAGTGAATTGTATAGCTTCCTGTGCATTTTTTGCAGGCTTGGATACATCTACCCCATAAATTTCACACATTTCTCTAAACTGATGTAATGCTTTTATTTGTTCTGACAACTCTTCTCTTAATTGAATAGTATCATTTGTTAACTCGCCTGGCTCCAAAAGTTGAAACTCTTTTTCTTTTTCTATTAGAAGCCTATCCAATCCATATAGAGCTACTCTTCTATAGTCACCTATATGCCTTCCTCTTCCATAGTTGTCAGGAAGCCCCGTAATCAATCCCGCTTTTAAGGTTTTCTTTATGTCTGGTGTATATGCAGAATAAACACCCTCATTATGAGTTTTTCTGTATTCTTTATAGATTTTTTCTATATCCTCATTCATTTCATATCCATAATAATCTAAAGCTTTCTTTAGCGGCACTAGTCCTCCTTTAGGGTGTATGGCTCTTTTTAGTGGCTCTTCTGTTTGAATTCCCACTATTAACTCCAAGTCCTTATCTATATATCCTGCTTCGTGAGAAATTAAGGTAGACGCCCTACCAGTATCTACATCATATACGCCACCATTATCTCTTTCTTTATTAAAGTATATATTCAGCTTTTCGTTAAGTTTCTTTGTTCTTTCTGTAGCCCCAGCCAAGAAAGATTCATCTCCTTCATATGGCGTGTAATTTTCCTGTATAAAGTCTCTTACATTAATTTCTTCTTTCCATAAGCTCCCTTTAAAGCCTTCCCAGTTTTTCATTCTTAATCCTCCCTCGTACAGAACATTTACACCAGTCTTACTTTTACTCTTTGTTCATAGAATCACAACATAGTTAGTAATTTTCTAAAATGATCTTTGAAATACTATTCCTAATAATCAAATGTTTTATTCAGGAATAGTGTTATAATTAATTATAAAGAATTCCCACACATTGTATTTTCACCATATTATTCTTATAGCAACAATTGCCTCTAAGAAAAATTTGGAATTTCACTAAGTTTATCTTTCTATTTTCCATATTATTCCACAACATTTATTATGAATTAAGTAAAGAATAATGCCAAATTCATTTATTGTCAAACAGCGTTCCCTTTTTTTAGATTCTCTAAAATATATTTTGGTATATTTTTATTGAATTTTCAATGTTTTTTGTTTTTTTTTCAAAAAAACAACTTCTGGCATTTTGTTGACTATTGTTGTGAATTATGTTATATATATTATGTACTTACACAAAGGAGGCACTGTTATGTACTTAAAAAAAAGTAAAAGCAATGGAAGAATTTATCTATCTATAGTTCAAGGCTATAGACACCAAGGAAAAGTTAAGCAAAAAACTATAGAAAAGCTAGGTTACCTAGATGAACTAGAAAGAGAATTTGACGATCCAATTAAACACTTTCGAACTATTATCAACGACAGAAATAAAAGCACCAACGAAAGAAAACAGCTAACCGTTGATTTAAACAAAAAACTCCATGGCAATAACAAGCTTCGAAAGAATCTTGGATATGTGGTAGCTAAAAAATCTTATAAAACTTTAGGTTTGTCCAACTTTTTCTCCACAAAACAATCTTTACACAATATTTCTTATGACTTAAATGAAATATTTAGTTTAATGGTATATAATAGGGTTTTGTTCACCAATTCTAAGCAAGGTGCCTATGATAGGAAGTATGACTTTTTTGAAAATTACGATTTTTCCTTAGACGAAACATACGAATCCTTTCCTTATTTCAAAGATTTTTTAGAAGAAATCCAAGATCAAATTAATGAAAATCTTAAAAAAAGAATCTCTTTTAACGGAAAATCAGCTTACTTGACAGTAACCAACTTTTATTTTGATACACCTCATGATGAAAGTTCCTCTCGTTATGTTGATTTTTACAGCAAGTCCGATAACTTTTCAATACCCGATAAAGGCTCTCCCAATTTCCAAATGGTACTATTGTTTGACTCTAACGCTCTCCCAATATATTTTGAATTACTTTCAGAAGACGATGTAGCACCGCCACCACTTACTACTCGGATAAAAAAAATTAAGGAAAAATTTGATTTAGACAGGATCATTCTAGTTGCTGAACACGGAATTACCAATGACGATTATACATCTTTTCTTTCGGGGTATACTGAACACGGAGAACCGCACAATGACGGCTATATATTTTCACAAACTATCAAAGGTGGCTCTGCCAACTTTCAAGAATGGGCAACTTCAAGCTCTGGGTTCAACTCATCATTTTATAGTGAAAAAAATTCTCAAAACCCAACAAAAGAAACATATAACTACAAGTCTAGAAATATTAACATAAATGTCCCACTTCCTAGCCAACTTCAAAATAAAGTATACAGCGGTAGCGTTGTAGTTGAGCAAAAGCAGGTGGTGCTTTTTAGCGATACAAGCGCGCAATATCAAGTTAAAATACGAAACAAGCTCTTATTTAAGGCCTTGGATATTGTTTCAAAGCCAGAAAGATATAGGCGCGACACCTGCGGAAGAGCAGCTTTATATGTTAAAGGACTTAGATTTAATCAAGCCACAGGAGAAATAGCAAACCCTAATGAAATTTCCATTAACTTAGAAAGAGCTCAATCCGAAAGTAAATTTGATGGCTATTCTGCTATTGCCACAAGCGAAATTGACTTGCCTGAAAATATTATTGGCAAAATATATTCTTCCCTCAGGGAAGTCGAAACAGCTTTCAAATTAATAAAAAGAGGCCCAAAAGCACAACCCGTATTTATACACGCAAACGAACATGTTCGTGCCCATTTCATTATTTGTTTTGTATCCTTTTTGCTTTTGAAAATCGTCCAAAAAGATTTAGGTAGTGATACTAAAATTACAGATATTAGAGAATGCCTAAAGTCTTATTGCTGCTCATATCTAAGTGACAATTACTATTTGTTTGACTATAGAGATGAAATCATTGAAAAGATAGAAAAGGTTTATGGATTTGACTTCAGCAAAAGCATAATGTCTGAAACTGAAATTTTAAAGCTAACAAAATAGGATTTTTAATATTAATAGTTTTAATCGCTGTTTGGCTTGGTCATTTAATCGCCCTTGTTTTCTTCATCAAAACAAAGGATAAAAATATGTTTTAAAAAATCCAGATATAAAAGTCGCCTTACTACTCAAAACCAAATTTTGCAGATTAGATTAAGGATTGCTCTAATGCTACTCTTTTAACAAAGCCATAATTTGCAGCATATACGCCCTTAGGGTATTTCTAAATTCTTCTTTGCTCATCTGTGAATTTAGCTTAATTTTTATGCCTTCCTCTAGCCCCGCCACTATTGAACTTGCAAACATTTTGGAAAGAAAATCAACATTTAACCCTTCTTTTATTTGAAGTTCCTTTGTTTTCAAAAGTATTTCCTTTAATAATAAAAAGAGTTGTTCTTTATATATGTTTCTGATTTTTTCATCTCTCATTATAATATACAGTTCTTCTCCATATTTGGACTCCATCTCTACTAAGGCATCTGCTAGGCTAGTTAAAATCTCCTTAATTTGATTTTCTCCAAAATTCACCAAGCCCGTTTGATAATATCTATTGTTTCCTATAACTTTAGCCATGACAAGATTAAGTCCCTGTAGGGCTGGCCCTATTACTGCTTTTGTCATCTCATCTTTGTTTTTGTAATAATGATAAAGGTTTCCCACTGTCATATTTGCATTTTGTGCAATACTTCGCATGGAAGAAAGAGGAATTCCTTTCAGACGAAATTCTTTTTTTGCAGCTTGCATAATTTTAATTCTCTGTTCTTCTTTTAACACTTGCGCCATCCGTTTTACTCCGTATCTATTTTATTCTACACTTTTTAGAGATTCTATCATGTTGATTTTTTTTAATTTTGATAACATGAATTTATTTACAAATATTGAAAACACAAAAGTCAGTATTAGTGAATATACAATACTTTGGAAGGACACAGACCTAACAAACATTATAAAATCCATTTCCACTTGTCTAATAATAAAGTTATGGGCAAAGATTCCAAAAACTATTCCCACCAGAGAACCTATAACTGTCAAAACAATGCTTTCTTTAAAAATATATGCCTTGGTTTCTTTAT
>CAYJJM010000101.1:0-5168 GCA_964370515.1 uncultured Oscillospiraceae bacterium
AATATCATTTAAATATGCCAAACGACTTAAAGGTAAAACATTTCCTTTTAAGTATATAAAAAATCCTCTAAGAAATTTTGGTAAATCTTCCTCAATTTTTTCGCATTGTTTTACTATTTCGTATTCTTTTAAAACTATATTATCTGGCTTATTGCTTTTGTTGTGTATCTTAACTTTCTTCATCTAAGTTTATCCACTCCATTTCGTCATACCTTTTAAACCATGTTATTTGCCTTTTGGCATATCTTCTAGTATTTCTTTTAACTAACTCAATAGCCCTTTCTTCATCATACTCTCCATTAATATAACCTATTATTTCTTTATATCCAATTCCTTTCATTGAAATGTTTTCACTTGTAAAGCCTTTTGACAGTAGTTCTTTCACTTCATCAATAAGCCCTTCCTCTATCATCTCATCAACTCTTTTTTCTATTCTTTCATAAAGAATGCTTCTATCTCTTGTAAGTCCAATAAGTTTAACTTCATAGTCCTTTGTTTTTTCATTTACCTTATCAAATGAATTAAGCTTTTGATTTGACAATTCAATGGCTTCTAGGGCTCTTATTACTCGTCTTAAGTTGTTTTTTTCTATTCTTCCTGCTGCTTCAGAGTCTTTTTCTTTTAAAATATTATAGATAAAGTCATTTCCTTTATCCTCTGCAATTTTCTCCAAGTCTTTTCTGTATTCCATATCTCGAACATTAGCTCCAAAATCCATGTTGTATATTAATGAATTAAGGTATAGCCCTGTACCCCCTGAAATTATTGGTGTTTTACCTCTTTCTAATATGTCTTTAATGGCATTTTTGGCCAGTTCTTGATATTTTGCAACAGTAAACTCTTCTCTTGGGTCAATTATTCCCACCAGATGATGTTTTACCAAAGCTAGTTCTGCAGCACTGGGCTTTGCGGTGCCTATATTAAGGTATTTGTATAGTTGCATTGAATCACATGAAACTATTTCACCATTTTAATATACTTTATTAAAGTTGGTCTGCCATGAGGACAGGTTAAATGATTTTTACATTTATCTAAATCTTTTAACAAAGCTTTAATTTCATCATTCCTTAGATTTTGCTTTGCTTTTACAGATGCTTTACATGCTTTCTCTGCTACTTTTTCTAAAGTAATTTCATCAGTCAAATCAATTTCTTCAGTTAAATTGTCAAAAAAATTGTTTATGAACAACTCGCTTTCTTCCATTGTAAAAAAGTATGGAATTCCAGTCACTTTAATTGTATTTGGTCCAAAGTCTTCAATATCAAAACCAAAGTTATCCAATGGTTTTTTCCATTGAGAAATATTTTCATACTGAGCAGTAGCAATATTAATCATTACTGGTATCATAATAGGTTGCATGTCAACTTTTCCTTGGCAAAATGATTTCAGCATGTTCTCATAGTTTACTCTCTCGTGTGCTGCATGTTGGTCTATAAGATACATATTCTCATCATCTGTAAATATTAGATATGTGGAAAATAATGTCCCCTGATAATTTAATTCTTCAAAAAATATCCCCTGTTTTATATCATTTCTATTATCTTGTGCTTTAGGCTTTTCTGCACTAGTTGTATTATCTTGTTCTTTAAACTTCTCTGTATTATTTGTATTATCTTGTTTTTCAAACTTTTCTATATTATTTGTATTATCTTGTTTGTTCGATTTATTTATATCATTAAATTCAACAGAATTTTTAACACGAACTGCATTGTTTGTCTTGCTATCTTCTTCTTTTTCTTCTTTGCCTTCTATTATTTCTTTGTTAATTTCTAGCAAAGTATTCATGTCTATTTGATTTAATTCTTTTTGTTCAGTTGTGGTAGTATTTAGTTTTTTTTCTTCTTTTATTTGCCGGTCTGCTTCTATGATTTTATTTATTTCATATAAATTTTCCCCAATTTTCTTATTGATTATTTCACTATTACCAGATAAAAGTTCTGAATTTCCATACAAAGTTTTTTTTGTATTCATACTCGGGATAGCTTCTTTGTATGTCAAAGTTTCTTTTATAGCTTCTGTTATAGTTCTTTGTACAATCTCGTCATTATAAAATCTGATTTCTCTTTTGTTTGGATGTATATTTACATCTATTAAGTTTGGTGATATTTCAATAAATAAATAGGCTAATGGGAATCTACCTTTTGCTAATTTTTCCCTGTATGCCTCATCAATTGCTTTCTCAATAATTTTACTAGTGATCACTCTTCCATTGACGAAGAAAATTTGGCTTTTTCTAGAACTTCTTGTTTCTCCTATGTTAGAAACATACCCTGTGATTTTGATTTTTTCTCCAGAGTTCCCAATTAAATCATTGGTTTTTTCTACATTGACTAGCTTTTTACCTAATTCATGATCATAAAGTATACTTATTGTTTCTAATTTATTTCCATTTCCTGCCGTTGTAAAAACTGTTGTACCATTATTTATCAAGTGAAATTTTACATTTGAATATGCCAATGCTATTTGTGTAATAAAGTCAATAATTTGGCTACTTTCCGAAGCATCAGACTTTAGGAATTTTTCTCTAACAGGAGTATTAAAGAAAAGGTCTTTAACAATAACAGTCGTTCCCTCTGGGCACCCAATTGGGGAATCGTCAACTAACTGCCCACCTTTGACAATTACGCGCCTGCCAGATTCACTTTCTTTTGTTTTGCTAATTATTTCTGTATGAGAGACAGCTGAGATGCTGGCCAAGGCCTCACCTCTAAAGCCTAGTGTATCAATACCCTCTAAGTCCTTTGCTGTAGATACTTTACTTGTTGCATGTCTTAAAAAGGCCAAAGGCAAGTCTTCACTTTCCATTCCTTTTCCGTTATCTGTAACTCTTATATAAGATTTACCACTTTTCTTAAACTCTATAACAACAGATGTAGCCTCTGCATCTATACAGTTTTCTACTAATTCTTTTACAATGGAAATAGGCCTTTCTACCACCTCTCCTGCTGCTATTTTCTCTGCTACATCCTTGTCTAGTACTCTAATTATTCCCATTTCTTTTCCCTCTTGTTTTATAGATTTATAGAAATTTTATTGTAACTTTTATTTTTAAAATCTTTTATTTTCTAGTTCATCCAATTTTTTTTCTGCTATTTCCAATAAATTTCTTGGAACACCTGCAAGTTCAGCAACATGGATTCCATAACTTTTGCTTGCACTACCGTCTTTGATTTTGTGAAGAAAAATTATTTCTCCATTTCCTTCTGATATTTCTACAGTTAAATTTTTAAATCCTTCTAGTTTGTTTTCCAATTCAATAAGCTCATGATAATGAGTCGCAAATAAGGTTCTTCTTTTTTTATCTCCACTGCAAAGATATTCTGATATAGCCCAAGCAATGGATAGACCATCATGGGTACTTGTTCCTCTTCCTATTTCGTCTAGAATTATAAAGCTTTTTTCCGTTGAGTGTTTTAATATATACGCTAGCTCAGACATTTCAACAAAGAATGTGCTTTGACTTTGAGCCAAGTTATCTGAAGCTCCAATTCTAGTAAATATCCTATCCACTATGCCAATTTTTGCTCTCTCGCATGGTACAAAACAGCCTAGCTGTGCCATAAGTATTATAATGGCATTTTGTCTCATATATGTAGACTTACCTGCCATATTAGGCCCTGTTATTAACAATAAGGTTTCTGTGGTGCCATTATTGAATAAATCGTTAGGGGTAAACATAGAATCTTTAATGGTTTTTTCAATAACAGGATGCCTTCCCATTTCTATTTCTATTTCTTTTCCAGTGTGGATTTCTGGCTTTATATAGTTGTTTTCACAGCTAACTTCTGCAAAGGAAACTAGTACATCTACCGTTCCAATGCATTGAGAAGTTTTTTGAATATCTTTAATTCTTTCTTTTATTTTATCTTTTATTTCATTGAAAATTTCATATTCCATTGCGTTTATTTTGGTTTCCGCATTTAGAACTATGCCTTCCATTTCTTTTAATTCTGATGTAATAAATCTTTCTGCACCTACTAGAGTTTGTTTTCTTATATAATGATCTGGAACCATATCATAGGCTGATTTAGTAACCTCAATGTAATATCCAAATATTTTGTTATATCCAACTTTTAAAGTTTTTATTCCAGTCCTTTCTTTTTCCTTTCCTTCCAAAGATCCAATCCATTCCTTTGCATCTTTAATAGAAAATTTAATAGAATCCAGGTCTTTTGAATATCCGTCTTTAATGAGGCCTCCTTCTCTAGTTTGGAATGGAGGCTCAGAAACGATGCTTTCATCAATCAAGTCATAAATATCATCTAATGTTTTTATTTCTTTTCCAAAGGTATTTAATATTTTGCTCTCTCCATCATTAAGCTCCATTTTTATTTCAGGAAGATATGAAATTGAATTTTTTAAGGCGATTAAATCCTTACCATTGGCTGTTCCACTAACAATCTTGCCCACTAATCTTTCAAAATCATATATATGTTTTAGGCTTTCTTTTAAGTGGTTTCTCATAAAGAAATTTGTATATAATTCCTCTACTCCATCTAACCTTTCCTTAATTGGTTCAATTTGATTAAGTGGCTCCTTAATCCATTTTTTTAACTTTCTTCCCCCCATTGCTGTAGCTGTTCTATCTAAAATATTTAATAGAGTACCTTTTTTTGCTTTTTCATTTATAGTTTCTATTAATTCCAAGTTTCTTATTGTTGCTTTATCTAAAGTCATGTAAGATCCAATTTGATAAATTGAAAGCTTATTTAAGAGTGACAATGTCTTGAGCTCTGTTTCTTCTATGTAATTTAATAATCCTCCCCAACCAGCAATTAAATTATTCTTTCCCTCTATGCCTATACTTATAAGTGAAGGAGCCTTTGTTTGCTCTAGCAATATCTCCTTTCCTGTCTCTAATCCAAAATTTGACTTAGGTAGAATTGTTTTATAACTACTTATTAAATTTTCAACATTAATTTCTTCAAATATTTCAGTCAATTCTTGATTATATACTATTTCTTTTATTCCCAAACGGGATATTTCATTTATTAAAGTTTCAATAGCATCGTCCCCAGTTATTTCAGTTCCATATAACTCTCCAGTTGATATATCACAATATGCAAACCCCATATTATTTTTTTCATAATAAATAGAAGCAAGGTAAATATTTTCTTTCTCGTCAATAGAGTTTCCTGTTGCTAAAGTTCCTGGAGTAACAATTTGAA
>CAYJJM010000102.1:0-441 GCA_964370515.1 uncultured Oscillospiraceae bacterium
TAGCTAGCCTATCAGATGATAGTAATGACACAGGTGTTCTATCTTATCGATGGGAAAGAGGTGATGCTAATATTTCTGGGGCAACAGGAAGTAGTTATCAACTGGTAGCTGCAGATGTTGGCGAGGAAATTTCAGTAGTAATTAGTACAACCGGACAAAAAGGCAGCCTAACTAGTGCAAAAAGCGCCTCTGTAGCTAAAGCAACTCAAACAGCTCCAGGAGTGCCAACCATAGAAATAACCTTTGATGAGGCTAACGAAAAATATACAGCAACTATCATTCCAAATGCAGCGGATTCGTCAGGAAAGACATATCAATACAGATTTGATAATGGTGTGGATGAGGCTGGTTGGAAGAGTGTTACTACCCATGAAATAAGTCTGGACAACACTTCTGTAACAGGATATATTAGATTTGCAGAAACTAACACTCACTTTGCTA
>CAYJJM010000102.1:451-3736 GCA_964370515.1 uncultured Oscillospiraceae bacterium
GCTAGTTATCCTGCTAGCACCACTAGGACTACTGGTACAGATATTGCAGATACAACATTAATTGAAAACGCAGAAGCAGTAGTAGTAAATGGTTCTGTAACTGTTCCTTTTGGAGCAACCCAAGCGGACATAACTCGGGCAGTTCAAAGTTATGTAAATGGAAAGTTAACAGGAGAGTTGACCGGCGTAAGTGCTAGTGTATCATATAACGCTGTTGCAAATACATATACTGTTACCTTTACGAGAGGAGAGGTGACTAGCACAAAAGTACTTTCTATGATAGTACAAGAAAGCCCAGACCCAGACTTAGACGCAGTGAATAATATAGCTTCAAGTATAAGCAACTTCTCTTTGCCTGCAGTTCCTCAAAGCCTGAGATTCAATAGTGTGGCTCAACTAAACTCCTATGTAGAATCACTG
This sequence comes from uncultured Oscillospiraceae bacterium, assembly GCA_964370515.1. Taxonomy (GTDB): domain Bacteria; phylum Bacillota; class Clostridia; order Peptostreptococcales; family Anaerovoracaceae; genus CAYJHC01. Next base: position 872 of record CAYJJM010000102.1, read on the forward strand.
TATATCCCTTTAAGTGCTACTGACCCAACAGTTAGTGTCAGTATTATTGAAAGCTCATTAGTTTTGCCAATAGCAGGAACTGCTGCCAACCCTCTTGGAACTGATGGGAAGTATTCTTTCCAAGTCAGAGTTGCTAAGAATGCCCAAGTTCAAAATATTTCGGAAGAGCTTATCATCAAAGCAAGCATATATGTGCCAATAGATAACTCAATGCCAGAAACTGGCGATGCTATGCCTATTACAATGCTTTCTTTGCTAATGCTACTTTCTGTTCTTGGAATAAGTTCTATCTACTATTGGAAAAAGGAAGTATAAGAGATTGTTTCATGACTAAATCCAGTTTTTTTTCAAAGAAAAAAGGAGAGCAAGCAAAAGAAAAGGTAGAAGTGCAAACAATTACAGGCACTGATATTTCCTATTCTCTAACAAGAAAAAAAATCAAAAGCTTAAATTTGAGAGTTAAGCCTGACGGAAAAGTTACTGTTTCTGCACCTTTGGGATTACCACAAAAATATATTGACACATTTATGGCAAATAGGATTTCTTTTATTCTTTCTGCCTTAGAAAAATATGATACTCCTTCTTTTTTATCTTTGGAAAATACCAAAATAAAAGAAGGAGATGTTTTTTATCTCCTTGGCAATCAGTGCACTGTTAAAGTTTTGCCCGCTACAAGAAATTCTGTAGATGTTAACCATGACTTTATCTGTATTCATAGCAAAGTCCCAGATTCCGATGAATATAATATGTCCCTTCTTAACAAATTTTTAGTAGATTATGCAAAAAAACTTTACCCTACTTTTTTAAATGAGGTTTTCCCTAAGTTTGAAAATTATTCTATTCCCTTTCCTGAAATTAAAGTTCGCCAAATGAAAAGAAGATGGGGTTCCTGTTATTATACCCAGAATTCAATTACCTTGAATAGTAAGCTAATAACAAAGCCACCTATTTGCATAGAGTATGTAATTGCACACGAGCTTTCTCACTTTGTGGAGCCTAATCACTCCAAGGCCTTTTATGCTGTCCTTGGTGATATCTTTCCAAATTGGAGAGAATATAAAAAAATTCTTAATTCTCATGGATAATTAATATTTCTTCTATTGTTTTTTTAAAGTATTCCTTTTCCAAAAATTCTATATATTTTTTTATATCCATTCTTCCTTGGTTTATAATCTCTATTGCCTCTGGATGGTCTTTGAATTTTTCTATTACATAATCCATTCTTTTATCTATGTCAACCACTTTATCTTCTAATACCAGTCTATCTGCCAGGCAAAAAATGGATTTTTCATCTATTTTCCTATGATTAAATTTGTATTTCATATGGTCTTCTATGGTCGCTGCTAGTTTTTCATATCCTTTTTCTCTCAGAATTATAGCTGCTTTTTCTCCATGATTTTCTTCAGCTCTAACTAAATCATGAACAAGTCCTGCTTGCTCTATTAAGTCTAGGTCTAGCCTTAACCCTTTTTTATTTAACTGCTTTCCTAGTTCCTTTCCTGCTTTTGAAACCATAATACAATGGGCTTTTGCCCTACCGGGCGTCTGGTATTCTTCAAACAGATTCATGCAGCCTTCTTTCGTAGGAAGTTTTTCTTTTGTCATACTATTCGTCTTCTTCCTCTTCTTCATCTTCTGGCCTGTTTTCCAAATCTACTATTATAAACTGTTCGCAAACAAAAGGTTCTGTTTTTCCCTTAGAATCTTCTTCTGTTTCAATTATTTCTTCTTGGGCTTCTGTTTCTATAGCCGCATTTTCTGTAGTTCTAACATCTAGCTCTTCTTCTGTCTCCAAATTGTCCAGTAAATCTCTGTTATTTAAAAATTCTTCAACAATCTTGATTATTCCAAAATGGCTTACGATTATTATATCCTTACTTTTATCTTCTTCTAGTATTTTTTTGAGACCACTTTCTACTCTATATCGCATGTCATAAAAGTTTTCACTTTTTCCTGGAGGTTTAAAGGTTAGTATGTTTTCTCCTCTTAATTTATATTCATCTGGGTATTTTTTCTTTATTTGCTTCATAGTTTGCCCATCCCAATCTCCATGAGCAATTTCTTGCAACTCGTCAACATCAACTATTTCTTTGAATCCAACCTCTTCTTTTAAAATTTCCGCACTTCTTCTTGCTCTGCACAGAGGGCTTGAATAAAGTTTTTCCGTTCTAAATTCATAACCTTTTAAAATCCATGCTGCATTTATTATTTCCTGAGTTCCAATTGAGCTCATAGGAAGATCTACTCGCCCTAAAAAAATTTCATTTTTTGTCGGTGCGATGCTTCCATGTTTAATCAAGAAAAATCTTCTATTTTTAAATAAGTCTTTTAATTCCTTTTTTCTTCCTCTCTTTTTTATAAACTCTACAAGGTTATAATAATCTTCTTGCGTTACTACTTCAACTAGGATTCTTTCGTCTGTCACTTCTATAATCTTTGTATTCAATAAATTTTCTCTTATAAATTCTTTCATTCCGTCAAATTCTTTGTATTTAATAATTTCCTTAAAGAAATTCGCTGGAATATATAAAGGCCCGCCTCTTTTTCCTTTGTATGTAGGGGAAATTAACATCCTCTTTTTTTCTTCTACTTCTTCTATTTCTTCCTCTGCTTTTTCAATGATGTCTTTAATAACTCTCTTTTTTATAAGAGGTATATGCATAGGGAAGAGTATAACGCCCTCGGTTATTTCTTCATCTTCCTTTACTTTTTTTATTTCCTTTTCTTCTACAGCTTCTAATAGTTCTCTGTTTTTTTCTTCTGTTCTTATGTTTTCATTTTCTGCTTCTATCATAGATATTGCTGTTTTTATAGATGCTGTAATTCCCAAGCTAAAGTCTTCATTATATACTTCTTCTACATCAT
>CAYJJM010000102.1:3746-5072 GCA_964370515.1 uncultured Oscillospiraceae bacterium
TCATTAATAAAAGGTTCAAGTTTTTCTCTTTGACTACCTGTTACCAATAGAATTCTTTTTATTCCACTTTTTTTTATTTCTTCTATAACTCTTTCTATTGCAGGTTTTCCTTCTATGTCTATAAGAGGTTTAAACTCTTCCATTCTGCTTGATTCACCAGCAGCCAAAACAATTGCGGCTATATTTTTTTTGTTTGTTTTCATTTTCTTTTCTTTAAATAGGATTTATCTTTTTAAATATATTCCTATTATATTCCCTTTCTATACTCAAAGTTTACCATATTTTCTATCTTTTTTCCATCTGCTCCGAATTCTTCACAATTTCTTCATAAACTTTTTAATTTTTCTTTAAATCTTTTCCTGCTCTTAACATTCTTTTGCATTTCTTGGGTATACAATTAATAAATCAACTTTTTTTAAGCTAACAAGGGGGTACACTAATGAAATCAAAAATTTTGTATTCTATGGTTGCCATTGTCATGATGTCAAGCATATTATTGTTTTTATTTTCCACAAGAACAGAAGGGAATGAAGGAGATTCTACTATGTTAAATAATCAATCTATTGTATATGTTGAAGATGTTGATATTGAAAAATTAATTGGCGAAAAAGGTTTAAGAACAATTTATTTTGCTGGAGGGTGTTTTTGGGGTGTTGAAGAATATATGTCCAGAATAGCCGGTATATATGATGTTACCTCTGGGTATGCAAACGGGAAAACTTCCAACCCTACTTATGAAGAAGTTATATATGATGATACAGGTCATGCAGAAACTGTTCGTGTTGTTTATGATCCCAAACAAATTTCCCTTGATGAGTTATTAGTCGCTTTTTTTAAGATTATTGATCCAACGAGCCTTAACAAGCAGGGAAATGATGTGGGAACCCAATATAGAACCGGAATATATTTTGAAGATTCTAAGGACAAAACCATAATTGATACTTTTATTACTAATTTACAGCAAGGCTTTGATGAAAAAATAGTAGTTGAAGCTCTCCCATTATCTAATTTCTATATTGCCGAAGAATATCATCAAGATTATTTAATAAAAAATCCAAATGGGTACTGTCATATTAACTTGGAAAGCGCTACCTCTTTGGGAATAATTGATCCAAAGGATTATCCCTCCCCATCGGTAGATAAAATAAAAGACTCTGTTTCTATAGAAGTTTTTAACATAATAAAAAACAATGATACAGAACCTTCTTTTTCCAGCGATTTAAATGATAATTATGAGGTGGGTCTCTATGTGGATATTATAACTGGCGAGCCTCTTTTCCTTTCAACTGATAAATTTAATTCAGGTACAGGATGGCCCAGCTTTAC
>CAYJJM010000103.1:0-5029 GCA_964370515.1 uncultured Oscillospiraceae bacterium
AATTAATTTTATCTGTAGGAGACAACATTCAAGTAGTTCTTGCAAAGTCTAATGATGTTATAACATATGTGGAAAATGGAGTTTGCGATTTAGGGATTGTAGGATATGATTCAATGTTAGAATCAGAAGCTAACTGTTATGAGCTTTTGGACTTAGAGTTTGGAAAATGTTCCTTTTGCGTAGCAGCAAAAAAAGAAACAGAGCTATATAGCAATAATATTAAGAAAATAGCGTCAAAATTTCCTAATGTTACTAGAAAGTTTTTTAGAGAAGAGGGTTTTGATGTAGACTTGATAAAAATTGATGGAAGTGTAGAATTGGCACCACTTTTGGGTTTAGCAGATGCAATAGTAGACTTAGTTGAAACAGGAACAACCTTAAAGGAAAACAACTTAGAAGTGAAGAAAACAATATGCCAAGTATCTACAAGGCTAATTGTAAATAAAGCTGGCCTAAAACTTAGAAAAAGAGAAATAGATGAATTTGTGGAAAAAATTAAAAAATGTAAGAACGGAGATAATAAATGAAGTATGTTATACCCCAAAATGTAGAAGAATTAAAAGCGTATGTGCCAATATCTGTACACCCAGAGGTTAGAATGGATGCAAATGAAGGGTGTTTCCCTATACCAACTCATATACTAGAGGAGTTTAGGGCAGCACTAGCGGGGTTTGATTTCAACAGATATCCAGATCCAAGTGCAATGAATGTTTGTGAAAATTTTGGAGAGTTTTATAATATAGACCCAAATAGTGTGGTTCTAGGCAATGGGTCTGATGAATTATTATCCTTAATAATAACATGTATGGTAGGTAGAGAACAGAAACTATTGTTGTTTGCTCCAGATTTTTCCATGTATAAGTTCTATGCAGATTTAGCAGGAATAGATTTAGTTACAGTAGAGAAACCAAAAAAAATAGAAGACTTTGATGGTGAATTTATTAAAAAAACAATCAAAGCCAACAACCCAGGTGTGGTTCTTTTTTCAAATCCATGTAATCCTACTTCTCATGGAATAACAACAGATGAAATTAGAGATATACTTAACTCAACAGAAGCATTAATTGTTTTAGACGAGGCGTACATGGATTTTGGAGAGGAAAGCTTCCTTCCTTACTATAAAGAACATGAAAACTTAATCATTTTGAAAACTGCATCTAAGGGACTAGGGTTTGCCAATGCAAGGCTTGGATTTTTCATTAGTTCAGAATACTTTGTTAACATAATTAAGAAAATAAAATCCCCATATAATGTAAATGGAATCACCCAACTTTTGGGCGAAATAATTTTTTCTAACAAAGAGATTATGAATAAAAGAATAGACTCAATCAAAAAAGAAAGAGAAAAATTATATGAAAAACTTGCACCTTTCTTTGAAATTCCAAAGCCTTCAGGAAACTTCCTTTTCTTGAAAAGTGAAAAGAGCATAGAAATAAGAGATAAGCTAATGGAAAAAAATATTGCTATAAAAGATTTTGGTGGATATTTAAGAATAACTGTAGGAACTGCAGAAGAAAACACTGCTTTGCTAGAAGCGATGGAAGAAGAGAGATACATAAACATAGCCAGAGAATAAGAATGATTTTGGTGCTAGATGAAAAGTAAATTTAAAGAGAGATAGAGGAAAATTTATGAGAAAAAGTATTGTAAAAAGAAATACAAAAGAAACTCAGATTGTTGTGGAATTAAATCTAGATAACAAGGAAGTAAAAGAAATCAAAACAGGAATAGGTTTTTTCGATCACATGCTAGAAGGATTCTTTAAACATTCTGGATTTGGAGGAAGCATAATCTGCAAAGGAGATCTAGAAGTAGATACACACCACACAGCAGAAGATGTAGGATTGACATTGGGAGCTGCTTTTAGAGAAGCCATTGGTGGCAAAGAGGGAATCGCCAGATTTGGGAATTTTTACTGTCCTATGGATGAAGCCTTGGGATTTTGTGCAGTTGATATTTCGGGGAGACCTTTTTGTGTATATGATTGTACATATACTTGGGAGATGGTAGGAGAGCTTGAGACAGATTCAGTTGGTGAATTTTTCAAGGCCTTTGCATCTGCCGCCCTAATTACATTGCATTTGAAATGCCAATATGGAGAAAATGACCATCATAAATGCGAAGCCTTATTCAAAGCCTTTGCACACTCACTCAGAATCGCCAGCAAAAAGGAAGGTGATGAAATCCTTTCTACAAAAGGAACTTTATAAAAAAGATAAGCGAGGTTTAAAATGATAGCTTTAATAGACTATGGAGCGGGAAATTTATTTTCTGTAAAGAATGCTCTAGATTATTTAAAAATAGATGTTAAGGTAACAAAAGAAAAAAAGGATATTGAAAATGCAAGTGGGATTATTCTACCTGGCGTAGGGGCTTTTGGAAAGGCTATGGAAAGCTTAGAGAATAGTGGTCTTATTGATACCATATTAAAAAACACGGAGAAAAAGCCACTGTTAGGAATATGCCTTGGTATGCAAATGCTTTTTGAAGAAAGCCATGAGTTCGGGAAAGCAAAAGGTCTAGGGTTTTTAAAGGGAGAAGTTGTTAAACTAGAGGCAAAGGATTTAAAAATTCCACATATGGGATGGAATAGCCTTGAAAAAAATAAAGATTGTCCACTTACAAAAGGGCTAGGACAGGAACCTTATGTGTATTTCGTTCACTCGTACAAAGCCAATGCACTTCCTGAGGATGTGGTATATTATAGTCATTATGGTGAAAAAGTGCCTGCATTAGTTTCAAAAAATCTAGTGTTCGGTGCCCAATTCCATCCTGAAAAAAGTTCTGATATGGGACTTAAGATTTTAAAAAACTTTACAGACTTATGTGAGGAAAACAATAATAAATAGTTATATGCTCAAAAAAGATTTGAAAATCAAGTGGCATGAGACCTAATAAAAGAGCATTGGAAATATACTCAGTAATAATGTTTTGAACAGTATATATCGCCACTGCAAAAATAAAAGAAAGGAAAAGTATAATACTAGAGCATTATACAAGGAAAGGAAATGATAATATTCCCTGCAATAGACATAATAGAAGGAAAATGTGTAAGACTTGTCAAAGGAGAGTATGACACAGCCCATCAAGTCTTTGAAACTCCACTAGGAGCAGCAGAGGTATTCCAGCAAGAAGGAGCCACCCATCTGCATATGGTAGACTTGGATGGAGCAAAGGCAGGAAGGCCAGTAAATGTAGATACTATAAAAGAAATAATAAAAAAGACAGACTTAAAAATTGACCTGGGCGGAGGGATTAGGACCCTTGATCATATAAAAGAGTGGCTAGATTTAGGTGTTTCTCAAGTAGTGCTGGGGTCTATAGCGGTAAAAAACCCTAACCTAGTAAAAGAAGCAGCAAAACTTTATGGAGAAAAAATAATTGTAGGAATAGATGCCAAGGCTGGTTATGTGGCAGTAGAAGGGTGGACGAAAAAGAGCACATTAGATTTTACCGTACTTGCCAGTATGATGTGGGAATATGGAGTGAAAACTATTACTTACACAGATATAAGCAGAGATGGCACTCTAGAAGGAGTTAACCTTGAACACTTAGAAACACTAAAAAAACTTTTACCTACCGCAAAGTTAGTGGCCAGCGGAGGTGTAAGGGGGATAGAAGATATAGAAGCACTTAAACAATTGAAAATATATGGAGTAATATGTGGAAAGGCAATCTATACAGGGAAGCTTTCATTGAAAGAGGCAATTAGCTTGGCAACATAGTTTCTGAGTTCTAAAAAGAAAACAGCAAATTGATATTTTAAAGTCAGTACAAAAAATAAAAACTAAGTATTGAATTATACAGTAGGAGGAAAAAATGCTCACAAAGAGAATTATCCCTTGCTTGGATATAGCAAATGGAAGAGTTGTAAAAGGAGTCAACTTTGTAGACATAAAAGATGTTGGAGACCCTGTGGAGTGTGCTATTTTATATAATAAGCAAGGAGCCGATGAAATTACGCTTCTAGATATAAATGCTACAAATGACAATAGGGAAACAACTGCAGATGTGGTTAGAAATGTTGCAAAAAATGTGTTTGTTCCACTAACAGTGGGAGGTGGGATTAGAACAATTGAAGACTTTGCCCGTCTATTAAGGGCAGGGGCGGATAAAATTTCGGTAAATTCTGCGGCTGTAAAGAATCCTAATTTAATCAAAGACGCGGCAGAAAAATTTGGAAGTCAATGTGTGGTTTTGGCAATAGATGCAAAAAGAGATGAAAAAGGAATTTTTAGAGTAACCACAAATGGAGGGAAAAAGCTTACGCAAAAGGATGCGATTTCCTGGGCAAAAGAAGCAGAAAAATTAGGTGCTGGAGAAATCTTGTTAAACTCAATAGATGCTGACGGGACTAAGGCGGGCTTTGATATTGAAATGACTAGAAAGATTTGTGAGGTTGTAAATATACCTGTAATCGCTTCAGGTGGTTGTGGAAAACTGGAGGATTTCTCAGAAGTTTTTGAAGAGGCTGGAGCAGATGCAGCTTTGGCTGCCTCACTTTTTCACTATAGGGAACTTGAAATAGATCACGTAAAGGAATTTTTAAAGGGAAAAGGAATAGAAACAAGGATATAGCTTTGATATAAGAATTAAAAGAAGGATATAAAAATATAGAGAGGTTAAAGAAAAGTTAAGTTATGAAAGAAGCATTTGAATTAGAAAAATTATTTGAAAAAGAAAAGTTAATTCCTGCCATCATCCAGGATGAAAAAAGCAGTCAAGTTTTGATGATGGCATATATGAATTTGGAAAGTTTGAAAAAATCAATAGAAACAGGATATACTTGGTTTTATTCAAGGTCAAGAAAAAGCCTTTGGAATAAGGGGGAAACAAGTGGGCATGTGCAAAAGATAATTTCAATAGATGCAGATTGTGATTTAGATACACTGCTAATAAGAGTCGAACAAACGGGGGTTGCTTGCCACACAGGAAAATATAGTTGTTTCTTTAATAAGATAAAATAAAAGATTTGGTCTAATATAAATAATCTTTAGCAAACTTAAATTTGATTATTTATAGGGTTATA
>CAYJJM010000104.1:0-2471 GCA_964370515.1 uncultured Oscillospiraceae bacterium
AAAACTTATATCACCCTTGTTGCCAAACAGTTGTAGGTTTTATCCTACATGCTCTGCTTATTTTGTAGAAGCATTGAAAAAGTATGGGTTTTTTAAAGGAAGCATGTTAGGAATCAAAAGACTTTTAAAATGTCATCCTTTTAATGATGGGGGCTATGCCCCTGTCCCTTAATCCATATGTTTAAACGGAGGAAATAATGGAAGGATTTATAAATTTATTCGCAGCACCTCTGGGATTTATCCTTGAATTTCTTTATGGGCTAATAGGAAATTATGGGCTTTCAATTATGGCTTTGACTTTTATAGTAAAAGCGGCTCTTTATCCTTTGTACCTTAAGCAAATTAAATCTACAGCAAGACTTGGGGATGTAAGACCGCAGATGCAAGATATTCAAAGAAAGTATGCTCATGATAGAACTTTAATGAATCAAAAAATGTCAGAATTATATAAGGAAGAAAAAATAAGCCCTGCTGCAGGGTGCTTACCTTTGCTAATACAAATGCCAATTATATTTGGTTTATTTACTTTATTAAGAGACCCGATAGCTATTTTTCCAGGAAGTGAAGAAATGCTTTTTGCTTCTCATGAGTCATTCTTATGGATATCTGACTTAAGTCACCCAGATAAATGGATTTTACCCATTTTAGCGGGGGTAGCTACGTTTATATCTTTTTCTCAAACTTCAAAACATACAATGGGAGCAGCAGCAGGACAGCCTGGAATGGGAGGATTAAGTAAAATGATGAAATACTTCTTCCCTGTTATGATTATGCTTATGGCAAGAAGCTTTGCTGCGGGACTAGCTTTATATTGGTTCTTTGGACAAGTGGTTCAAATTTTGTTTAATTTCCACTTAAATAAAGTTAGAAGAGAAATGAAAGAAAAAAACGAAAAGAAGAAAAAGAAAAAATAGAAAGGAAATGATCGATGGATTTTTCAGAAAAATGGGGGAACGATGTTGAGGCAGCTACTCAACTTGCGTTAAAAGATCTGAAAGTTTCTATAGATGAGGTAAATGTTATTGTTTTGGAAGAACCCTTGAAGGGGTTTTTGGGAATAGGATCTAAACTTGCAAAAGTAAGAGTCGAAAAGAAAGCCATGTCTTCTGAAGAAATAGCAAAGCCAGAAAAGAAAGAAGAAAATATAGAAAAAGAAAGATCAGAAAAAAAGAAAAATGAAGAAGCAATGAGCTTAGAAAAACCGGCAGATTTAAAGGCTATAGAAGAGCATGTGGGGCTTTCATTTATTAAAGAACTTTCTGACAAAATGGGAGTAGATATTTCGGCAAAAGCAGAAGGAAATGAAGAAAGTATATACATATATATTGAAGGAGCAGGAACAGGTTCTATTATAGGCAAAAGAGGACAAACACTAGATGCAATTCAATATTTAACCAGCTTGGTAATAAATAAAAAAGAAGAAAACTATAAGCGTGTAGTAGTCGATGCTGAAAACTATAGACAAAAAAGAGAAAAAACTTTAGAAGAACTGGCACTTAGGCTTGGAGCTAGAGTTATAAAAACAGGAAAAAGCGTCAAGCTAGAGCCTATGAACCCTTACGAAAGAAAGGTTATTCATGCAACTTTATCAGAAAACGAAAAAGTTGTTACAAAGAGCATAGGAGAAGAACCTTATAGAAGGGTTATAATAGCACTAAAATAATCATAAAGACCCGTTTAAAACGGGTCTTTATTTTTAAAACCAACAAAATACAAAAAAATAATAAATCAAAAGGTGGGAGACATATAAAATAAAGAGAAAAGGATAATATAAACATGGAAAAAACAATTGCTGCAATAGGAACTCCTTTTGGAGAAGGAGGAATAGGGATAGTCCGCATTAGTGGAGAGGAAGCAAAAAATATAATAGGAAGAATCTTCAAAGGCAAAACTGCTAAAACTTTAGAAAACAGGATGCTAACTTATGGAGAAATAACTGAACCTAAAAGCAATGCTGTGATAGATGAAGTTATGGTAGTTTTAATGGAAGCTCCAGCTACATATACACGAGAAGATGTTGTTGAAATAAACTGTCATGGTGGAATAGTAGCGACTAAAAAGGTGCTGGATTTGGTATTGGATCAAGGAGCTGAACTTGCAGACAAAGGAGAGTTTACAAAAAGGGCATTTTTAAATGGACGAATAGATCTATCTCAGGCAGAGGCAGTAATTGATTTAATAAAGGCAAAGACCGAGATAAATCATGAGATAGCTCTTTCACACTTGGAAGGAAGGCTTTCAAAGGAAATTAAAAATATTAGAGAGGAAATACTGACTGCATTAGTAAATATAACTGTTAATATTGATTATCCAGATGAGGATATAGAAGAAATAGTTTATAGAGATTTGGAAAAGTCTCTAGTGAAAGAACGAGAAAAAATAGAGGTGCTTGTAAAAACCTTTTCTACAGGGAAAATTATAAGAGAAGGAATAAAAGTTGCAATTGTAGGAAGACCTAATGCGGGTAAATC
>CAYJJM010000104.1:2481-5017 GCA_964370515.1 uncultured Oscillospiraceae bacterium
TTTTGGAACAAGTGAGCATAGATGGAATTCCTATACACCTTGTAGATACAGCAGGGATAAGAGAAACAGAAGATCAAATAGAGCAAATGGGCATAGAAAAAACCAAAGAGGCATTTTATGATGCAGACTTGGCTTTGCTGGTAATAGATGGAAGTAAAAAATTAGACAAAGAAGATAGAATCCTCCTAGAAATGGCGAAAGAGAAAAATACAATAGTTTTGCTAAATAAAAAAGACCTAGGGCAAAAGATTATAAAAAAAGAAATAAAAACAGGAGGGCCTCAGCTTAAAATAATAGAAACCTCTTTAACAAAAGGGGAGGGTATAGTAGAGCTAGAGAAAATAATAAAAGAAATAGTTTATGCAGGAGAAGTTTATCAAAAAGATAGTTTGATGATAACTAACTCTAGGCACGAGAGGCTTTTGAAAGAAGCTGAAAAATCTTTGGGGGATGGAATTAATCTTATAAAGATAATGGAGCCTTTAGAATTTATTGAAATCGATGTAAAGCGGGCATATGATTTTTTGGGTGAAATAATTGGGGAAACTGTTTCGGAAGATATAATTAATGAGGTGTTTGAAAGATTTTGTTTAGGGAAATAAAATCTTTCAAAAAATCATAAAAAAAGAGGGCTAAATAATAAATAAGAACAGAAAGAAGAAGGCAAAAAGCACTTGAAATAAGGAAGAAGAAATGATAGGAAAAGAAAAAATAATAGAAGACTATGACATTATTGTTGTTGGGGCAGGACATGCAGGAAGTGAGGCGGCTTTAGCAGCAGCTAGACTAGGAGAGAAAACATTATTACTTTCTATAAATCTAGACTCAGTAGCAACATTGCCATGTAACCCTTCCATAGGAGGAACAGGTAAAGGCCACCTGGTTAGAGAGATAGATGCCTTGGGTGGTGAGATGGCCGTAAATATAGACAAGACATTTATACAAAGTAAAATGCTAAATACTGCCAAAGGTCCAGCGGTTCATTCTTTGAGAGCCCAGGCTGACAAAGCGCTTTACCATATAGAAATGAAAAAAACCATAGAAGAACAGGAGAGGCTTAGCTTAAAACAGGGGGAGGTCGTTTCTTTAATTTGGACAGAAGAAAATTCCAAGAAAAAAGTGACAGGAGTCAAAATGGCAACGGGAAGTATATATACTTGCAAAGCCGTGATTTTATGTACAGGAACATTCCTAAAGAGCATCGTTTTTATAGGAAGTAGTGCACACCCAAGCGGTCCTAACGGATTGGCGCCAGCTAACTATTTAAGTGAAAGTTTAATGGAACTTGATTTGCCATTGCGAAGATTTAAAACAGGAACGCCTGCAAGAGTCTTAGCCCAGTCTTTAAATTATGAAAAAATGGAAGAGCAAAAAGGAGATGAAAAAATAACGCCATTTTCCTTTATGAATGATAGGTTGGAAAAAGAGCAAGTCTCATGTTGGCTAACATATACAAATGATGAAACCCATAAAGTCATAAGAGATAACTTGGAAAAGTCTGCTCTGTATGGAGGGTTAATAGAAGGGATAGGTCCAAGGTACTGTCCCTCAATTGAAGATAAAGTTAATAGGTTCTCAGATAAAAAAAGGCATCAGCTTTTTTGTGAACCAGAAGGATTAAAAACCCAAGAGATATATTTGCAAGGAATGTCGTCTAGCATGCCAGAGGATATTCAACAAAAATTTTATAGTACAATCCCAGGACTAGAAAATTTGGAAATTGCTAGACCTGCATACGCAATAGAATATGATTGTATAGACCCCTTAGGATTAAAAATAAATTTAGAAACTCGTAATGTGGAAAATTTATTTTGCGCAGGTCAGTTTAATGGAACCTCAGGATACGAGGAAGCTGCAGCACAAGGCATTATGGCAGGAATAAATGCACATCTTAAAATTAATCAAAAAAACCCTTTTGTTTTGGACAGAAGTGAAGCTTATATTGGCGTTCTGCTGGACGATTTAATAACAAAAGGCACTAACGAGCCTTACAGAATTATGACTAGCAGAGCGGAATATAGGCTGGTATTAAGGCAAGACAACGCAGATTTAAGGTTGACAGAAAGAAGCTACAAACTAGGACTTGCCAAAAATGACAGATATAGGAAATATATACAAAAAAAAGAAGCAGTTGAAAAAGAAGAAAAAAGATTAAGAGAAACCATAGTAACGCCTACAGAAACAAAAAGTTTTTTGGAAGAAAGAGGAAGCTCTCATTTGAAAAATAAAATTTCTTTATATGAACTGATGAAGCGGCCAGAAATAACTTATGAAAATTTAAAAGAACTAGATAAAGAAAGACCAGAACTTAATGATCATATTATTGCCCAACTTTCAGTGCAAGTTAAATACCAAGGCTATATAGACAAACAGCTTCAACAAATAAATAAATTTAAAAAGCTAGAAAATAAAAAGTTACCAGAGGATATGGATTATCAAAACACAGACGGACTAAGATTAGAGGCAAGGCAAAAGTTAGCAGAGCTAAAACCTGTATAAATAGTGCAGGCAGGAAGAATATCAGGAGTTTCTCCAG
>CAYJJM010000105.1:0-4424 GCA_964370515.1 uncultured Oscillospiraceae bacterium
TTCCAACAGATATAACTCTCCCGCCCTCAGCCTTTGTATCGTTAATTATTTTGGCATTTTCTGCGTCAATGGAGTATTCTTCAAAATGCATTGTATGTTCTTCTACAGTTTCTGCCTTAACTGGCCTAAATGTTCCAATTCCCACATGTAATGTTACATATGCTATCTTTACGCCCTTTTCTTCAATTTTTTTGAGAAGTTCAGTAGTAAAGTGTAGCCCTGCTGTTGGGGCAGCCACAGAACCCTCTTCTTTGCAGTAAACGGTTTGGTATCTATCCTTATCAATTTTGTCGCTGGCTCTTTCTATGTAAGGCGGAAGCGGCATAGAGCCTATTTTTTCTAAGGCTTCCATAAAAATGCCTTCATATGTAAACTCACCTAATCTAGTTCCATCCTCCCCATAGTCTTTTATATTACAAGAAAAAGAATCTGTGAAATCAATTATGTCTCCAGGCTTTACTTTCTTCCCAGGTCTAACCATAATCTGCCACAGGTTCCCTTCTATCTTTTTAATTAATAAAAACTCTACTTTTGCCCCAGTTCCTCTTTTAGTGCCAAAAATCCGTGCGGGTATAACTTTAGAGTTGTTTAGTACTAAACAGTCGCCTTTTTTTAGATAATCAACAATATCATAAAAAGTCTTGTGGTAAATGTCATTGGTCGCCCTATCTACAATCATAAGTCTGCTATGATCCCTTTTTTCGCTGGGATGTTGGGCTATTAGGTTTTCTGGTAAATCGTAGTTGAATTCTTCTACTTTCATTTAATTTATTTTCTCCATTTGCTTTAGTAGTATATTTTGAATTTATTTTCATTTTGCTGGACTGTTTTATTAATACTTAATCTAATGACAACTCTAACTGAGGGTTTTCTGTAGCCTCAATATTGTTTTTATCTTCTTTAAATAGATGTACTAATCCTAAATGTTCGTATGCTTCTTTTGAAGCGACTCTCCCTTTTGGCGTCCTATACATAAATCCAGCTTGCAAAAGAAAAGGTTCATAGGCATCTTCTATTGTAACTTTTTCTTCCCCAACTGCTGCAGCAATTGTATCTATTCCTACTGGCCCTCCATTAAATTTTTCGATTATGGCAGTAAGAACTTCACGATCCAAAGATTCTAGACCTTTTTCGTCTATCTTTAGGGCATTTAATGCTTTATTGGTTATTTCCAAGTCTATGTTTCCATTCCCTTGGACTTGAGAAAAATCTCTTACTCTTTTAAGGATTCTATTTACGATTCTAGGTGTTCCTCTAGATCTCTTTGAGATTTCCAAAAGTGAACCTTTGTCAATTTCTGCATTTAAAATCCTTGCAGATCTTTCTGCAATTAATGAAAGTTCATCTTCTCCATATATTTCAAATTTGCAAACAACACCGAACCTATCTCTTAGTGGGGCTGAAAGGCTCCCTGCCCTTGTTGTTGCACCTACTAGAGTGAATTTAGCAAGGTCAATTCTAATGGATCTTGCAGAAGGGCCTTTGCCAATTATTATATCTAGGGCATAGTCTTCCATGGCTGAATATAAAATTTCTTCAACAGAGCGATTTAATCTATGTATTTCATCAATAAACAAAATGTCATTTTCGTTTAAGTTGGTGAGAATTGCTGCTAAATCTCCTGCTCGTTCTATGGCAGGACCTGATGTGATTTTTATGTCTGTTCCCATTTCATTTGAAATTATAGATGCCAATGTGGTTTTTCCAAGTCCCGGAGGTCCATAAAAAAGCACATGGTCAAGAGGCTCCCCCCTTAGTTTAGCGGCCTCAATAAATATTTTTAGATTTTCTCTAATATCTTTTTGTCCAATATATTCATTTAAAGTTTTGGGTCTTAAACTAAACTCCCCAAGGTCTTGGTTGGTTTTTTCTTTTTCCCCATATCTTTCATAATTTTCGTCTTCTATATAATTTTCCATACGCTAACTCCAAACAATGTTAAAAAAGGTTAAAATAATTTTTTAAGGGCTTCTTTTATTATATCTTCCACATTAGTAATATCTTTACTTGTATTCATAATTGCTATTCTTGCATCTCCCCTTGAATAACCTAGGGCAACTAAGGCATTTATACCTTCTTCACGAATGTCTCCTGAAATAACCATATCCATATTGTCGCCTGTTAGGTGATTTTCTGAAGAGCTTACCGTTCCTATTTTGTCTTTTAAATCAAGAATTATTTTTTGTGCGGTTTTTTTGCCAACGCCATTGGCTTTTGCAATGGCATCCGCATCTTCAAAGGCAATGGCTGATTTTAAATTATTAATATCTAGGGCAGATAAAATAGATATTCCCGCCTTTGCTCCTACCCCATTAACAGTTATTAACTTTTTAAACATGTCTAGGGTTTCTTTGTTCTTAAAACCATAAAGGGAAACATTGTCTTCTCTAACAGCCATATATGTGTATACTATTATTTCTTCGCCTTCGCCAAATCCATAAAATCCGCTAGTAGTTGGCACAAAAACTTCATATCAAACTCCAGCAACATCTATCACTATGGACTCTTCCATTTTGTCTATTAAATTTCCTCTCAAAAAATATATCATTTATTTTTTCTCCATACCAATTTTTATTCTATTTATACTATTGTTTGAATTCCCATGGCATATGGCAGCACCTAGGGCATCTGCTGCATCATCTGGTTTGGGAATTTCTACTAAATTTAATAAAGTCTTAGTCATTATTTGCACTTGTTTTTTCTCAGCCCTTCCATAACCAACTAAAGCTGTTTTAATTTGAAGAGGTGTGTATTCAAATATTTCTAAATTTGACTTTGCACAGGCCAAAACTGCAACACCTCTAGCTTGGCTAACAGAAATAACTGTTTTGCTATTTGTGTTAAAAAAAAGTTCTTCTATTGATACAGCATCAGGTTTATGTTTACTAATTATTTCCATCAAAGAATCATATATTTTGTTTAGCCTATCTTCCATTTTTTCGTTTGCCTTGGTGGTAATTACTCCAAAATCTATAGGTCTAAATTTATTGCCCTTCATTTCCACAATGCCATATCCAAAAATTGCATATCCTGGATCCAGCCCTAATATTATCATATGCTTTCCTTTCTTTCTAATAACTAATTATAGCACACAACTATATATAAAACAAACATATGTTTGTTTTTTTGAAATATATCCTTCCTATATCTCAACACATATGTTACACTTTTTTTAAGTCTTTTTCCAAGAGAACATATTCATATGTTCCGCATATAAGCTCGTCAAAATATGTTGCGGAAACTTTGCCCTCTTGTATTAATGCACCAATTGACCTTGCACTTCTTTGTGCTAGTTTATCTTTTATCACTTGAACTAAGGCTCCTCCTAACCCTAAATGCTTGCTATCTGCACCTAAATATAGGATTACATATTCTTTTGCTTTTTTTCTGAATTTTAAGATATTTAAGGCCTTTATCAATGTCATCTTTCCAGACAATATATGCCCATAGTTAGGAAGAACCACTACAAATCCTACTAATTTCCCCTCATAGTATGCCATCTTTATCATAGAAAAGTCTAGGATTGGCATAAGCTTAGCAAAGTTTTCAACAAATTCATCTTGGCTTATTTCTGCAAAAATAGGAAAGGTGCTATAAAGCTCTATAAGCAAAGGATATGTTTCCTCTAAAATTTTCTTAAATTCTCCTTTTTCTGGGCTTTTAATCTCATACCCTTTTTTTAGAGTTTCTCTAAGTCTCCGCTCTAGCAAAGGATTTTTATGTTCCTTGGGTATAACCATATAGTTATTGGATATATATTTTTTTGAAACTTTATATCCAGCCTTTTGAAACATTTCAAGATAATAACCTTTGTTATAGGGCTCTCCTGTATATGGAATATGAAATCTATTAACTTTAAGCCTGTATTTAATCCAAAATGATCCATCTACCGGTCCAATTATCTTACTAATTCCTTTGCCTTTAACATATTCCTCTACATGTTCAAAAAGAATTTGAGCTGCTTTTTCGTTTTGAACACTTTCAAAAAATCCTATATATACATGTTCTGAATTTGGATATATTGAAACAATAGCCCTTGACAAAGGATTATCTTTAGAGTCAAGAACTAGGAATCCTTCGACGCTAAATTTACTAGAAAGAATATGTTTTCCTGTTAATATACTTTCTTCTTCTCCTCTATTATTAGTAAGTTCTTTGGGAGAATATATTTTTTGAGGAAGGTCAAGAAATTTTTTCAATAAATATGGTTCTTCTTTCCTAAGTTTAACTACCCTCATGATTTATAACCTCCACAGTTCCTTTATCACCATCTATTCTGATAATATCTCCTGTTTTAATATATGACAATGCTCCCGAAACACCTACTACAGAGGGCTTTTTAAGTTCTCTAGTTATTATGGCAGTGTGTGAAAGAATAGAGCCTCTTTGTGCTACTATTCCATTTGCATTCTTTATTAAAAATA
>CAYJJM010000105.1:4434-4986 GCA_964370515.1 uncultured Oscillospiraceae bacterium
CCCAGCCTGGATCAGTAGTGTTTGCAATTAAAATTTTCCCTCTAGTATCTAGCTCTAAAGAAGGATTATTCACTACTAAAGCTTCCCCTATTGCTATTCCTGGTGAAGATGGAACTCCTTCTAAATAGCCTTCTTTAAATTGTGTCTTATTATTTTTCACCTGCTGAGGCTTCTTATGAATTATTCTATTACGAAAAATAAGGCGACTATATGGAGGAAGAGTTTCCAATATTTCTTTTTCCCTTTGGCGTTCAATGATAAGAGGCATCATATTTCTATGTGTTTTTACGCAGTCTTCGATTTCTTCAATGTTAAGCCAAAATATATTATCTACTTCTTCTATTATTCCTTCAGTTACTAAATTTTTCCCAATTTTTCTAAGAACTTCTCTAACAAAACCAAAAAGCCTTGTTCTATTCATACGAGAAAGCTCTCTATTATATATTCCTTTTTTTGCCCTCTTTACAAAGTAAGAATCCTTTTTTCTTTGCTTGATTTCTTCTTCTAAATCTCTTTCAAAGCTTTCTTCAAACTGATAGTTTCTTATGTATT
>CAYJJM010000106.1:0-4984 GCA_964370515.1 uncultured Oscillospiraceae bacterium
TATAACCGATGTCTTCCAAAATTGCAATCAAGAAGAACATTACCATAATCAAAGGCAAGAAGCCTACTACTGCAGTAAATCCTCCTATGATACCATCTACCAAAAGTGCTACCAAGAAGTCGGATGCTCCTCCCATTGAACTTCTTACGAATTCCATGAAAGTTTCTAAGTGTCCAACTAACCAATCAGCAATAATTGGGCCTAACCAAGTTTGTGAAACCCAAAGCAAGCCGTACATAACACCTGCAAATAAAACCACACCTATAACAGTATTTCCTAGTGCTTTATCAATTTTGTCGTGAATTGTTAGTTCTTCTTCTATTTTTCTCTTTTCAACTTTTGCTACGATACCATTTACAAATTCAAACCTTTTTTTGTCCGCAGCTTCAACTGAATCTTTATCATTTTGATCTACTTCTCCCGCTGAGAAAGGTGCAACTTGTTTTGTTCCAACCTTTGATACCGCCAATTCAATTAGCTCTTTTACTCCGCTGGCTTCATTCCCTTTGTTTGCAACTGTACTCACAACTGGGCAATTAAGCGCTTTCGATAAAGCATCTACATCTACCTCTATTCCTTCTTTTCCAGCTGTATCACTTTTATTAAGTGCAATAACCATAGGTATACCAAGTTCCAATAATTGTGTAGCCATGAATAAACTTCTGCCTAAACTATTTACATCTACAATGTCAATTACAACATCTAGATTTTCTCCTTTGATGAAGTCCCTTGTAATTGCCTCCTCTGATGTAAATGGTGACAACGAATATGCCCCCGGCAAGTCTACAATTGAAACCTCTTCTCCTGAATATATAGATTTTTTAATTGGTGCTGTGTTCTTGTCTACAGTAACCCCTGCCCAATTTCCTACTTTTTCTTTTTTTCCAGTCAAAGTATTGTACATTGTTGTCTTACCACTATTGGGATTCCCCGTAAGTGCTATTCTCATTTCTTTCCTCCTATTTAGTATAATAATAAAATCATTTATTAGTTCTAAAAAAACAAACAAAAAGTTAGTTGTTGCTAACTAACTTCATTGTAGCAATTTTTTTCCCCTTTTGCAATACTTTTTTTAATATTTGTTGAAAATTTTTCTATGTCATTAAACGATGCAGCCTTTCAACCGCTTTTGCAAAATCCTTAAATCAAATTTTAGCATTTGTAATTTATTCATATTTGACATCTCTTTTTCTGGTCGATTATTAAAACTTCGACTCTTGTTATACTGTTTAGTTAGGTACATAAAATGCCTGTTCGCTCTCACAAGCTAAAACAGGCACTGAATGTTCGTTATACCGTTTTGTTAAAGAAGTAAAATATCCGGGTAAACCCTTTTTTAATTCACAGCAGAAACCAAAAGAACTCCTGCCAATTCTCTATCAATGCTATATTTTACATTTTTTACTAAGATTACATAAGCGCCACTTAACACAGAAACAAATTTGAATACTTCTCCTTTATAACAACCTAATGTAAAAAGAAAGTCATTCATCTCTGGATCATCTGCATTTACCGACTCAACCATATATTCTTTTCCAACTTCTGCTTCTGTTAATTTCATTTCCATATTTTCGTATTTCCCTTTTCGTATTTTTCGTTGCCGTTAGTTATAATTAACTAACCTTGCTATAGTATATCATGAGCGTGACCTTTATACAAGGGTTGGCAATATTTTTTCACAAAAAATATTGACCAAATGACCTCGTGTCTTTGATGATTGAGGTTTTCTGCAAAATGGTTTTATTAACCTCCACTAAAAAACATCTCTTTACAAACCCTGATTACTACGAAACTTTTTCCCATTGTTTCTGTAAACAAATTCTATAAAGAGATGCAAACTTTGATTTTTAAAGCAGATTTATTTTTTTGATAATTCTTATCTGCATTTTTTGTCTTGCCCTAGGTCTTAATTATATTTATGTCCATGGATAGGCCAGTATCATTTGCAGTGTTATATTCTTCATGGCAATTTTCAGCCATCAATTTTCTTTTCATAAAGCCTAGCTGCATTTAACACTACTATAACGGAACCTGCATTATGAACAAGAGCACCTGTAGCTGGCACAAGTATACCCATAATCGACAATATAATTGCACCAAAATTTATTACCATAGCTAAAGTGATATTAAATTTTATGGAATATATGGTAGCATTAGAAAGTTTTTTAATGTATGAAATCTTGGAAATATCATCACCCATTATGGCTATATCCGACGCCTCAACAGCTATATCACTCCCCATAGTTCCCATTGCAATCCCAACTGACGCACTTTTTAATGCCGGGGCATCATTTACCCCATCGCCTACCATGCAAACCTTTTCGCCTTTGTCCATTAGTTTTTTGATTGCATTAACTTTTCCCTCCGGAAGAAGTGAAGAATACACATCAGTTATTCCTACTTTCCGGGAAATGAAATTAGCACTTTTTTCGTTATCTCCTGTTAGTAAAATTGTTTTATCTATGCCAGCCTTTTTTAAATTTTCTATTGCTATAGGAGAAGTTTCCTTAATTGTGTCAGATAATCCTATTATACCAAGTACAGTTTTTGTGGTAGATACAATTATGATAGCTTTGCCTTCTTTCCTAAGGTTGTCCACTTTTTCTTTCATATCTTCTGTAACCACGGCACTTGTGCTATCTGTAATTAGCCTTTCATTTCCGCAAAATATATTTTCCTTATCAAGATAACCACTAACTCCTTTGCCCACGCTCATTTCAAAGCCTTCGATTTCTTTAATAGCTATCTTTTCTTTTCTAGAGTATTCCAAAACCGCCTTTCCTATTGGATGTTCCGAACGACTTTCCACAGAGGCAGTAAGTATCATTAATTTTTCCTCACTAATGTCATATGCATCTATGTCTGTGACTGTCAACTTTCCATGCGTAATAGTTCCTGTTTTATCAAATGCAACAGTAGTTACATTCCCCATTCTTTCTAAAGCTTCTCCAGATTTAATAAGAACACCATTTTTTGTTGCCTGCCCAATTGCAGCCATAATTGATGTAGGTGTAGCTAAAGCCAAAGCACAAGGGCAAAATACAACCAGCACTGTTACGGCTCTAATTAAAGCATCATCTGGCTCCCCAAACAAAAATCTAAAGATACAATAAGTTACTATAGCAATCACACAAGCGGTAGGGACCAAAACACTTGCCCATTTGTCCACTATTTTTTGTGTGGGGGCCTTATTATTTTCTGCATCTTCTACCAGTTTTATCATTTTTTGCAAAGAAGAATTTTCAAAGGATTTAGAAACCCTTATATCTACCGCACCAAACCTATTAATAGTTCCTGCAAAAACCACATCTCCTTCCACTTTGTCCACAGGAAGGGATTCTCCTGTCATAATTGATTGATCTACAGAAGTGTTTCCTGTCACAACCACTCCATCTGCCGCAAAGCTTTCCCCAGGAAGAACCCTTATTATATCTCCAATTTTTATTTCTTCAGAAGGAACAATTTCCTCTGCTTCTTCCATTCTTTCAGCTTTAACATTCTTAACTATTCTCCTACCTGTAGTTGGTACCAAGTTCAAAAGACTTTCTATCCCCTTTTTCGCTTTCTCCACTGTCCTTTCTTCAAGCCACTCTCCTATTGACATTATAAATACAACTACTCCTGCGGCAAAAACATCCCCAAAATAAACAGCCGCTATCATAGCAATAGTAATTAATTTCGCTGTATTTACTATGGCAGAGTATGCTATAGGAATTCCCGACAAAAATAGAGAAATCCATGCTGGGTTGATAAGAAATTCAAAATCTATCTCCATTATCGGTAATATGTATTCTTGCACAAAACTGGCAATTAAAAAGCCACCTGAAATAAACAAAATTTGAATAGAATTTAATTTGTTAATATATTTTGACATTTTCTTTTTCCTCCTTAAATGGTCTTAGAAAACTGATTTAGGGCAGAAATTAACTTCTCTATAGTTTCATCTTCCTCCCCATGCTTTATTCCATCAAGTACACAGTGGTGCATGTGCCCCTCTAGAATAATCTGTCCTGTTTTGTGAAGCGCTGATTTGATTGCTCCGATTTGTATGAGCACATCTTCACATGGCTTGTCAGAAGCTACCATTTTTTGTATCCCTCTTACTTGTCCTTCGATTTTCTTTAGCCTTTTTTGAATTGACTCTACATCTACGCATTGGTGCATAATTTTCCTCCTCTTGCTTGCCTTTTTCAGGATAATTTAGTTCTATCTTTTTCAGCGTATTACTTCTTAAATTATTTGTTTGTCTAGGCGTTTTATATTTGCTTACGATTTATACCATATACCCCTATAAGGTATATGGTAATATTACTACTTCCTTTTCGCTTTGTCAATAAAAAAAGCACAGAATATTTATTTTTTCTATGCTTTCTATACTTTTTTTCTTTACTCTCTTATTTAATTGTTCTAAGTTTAATTTTTTTCTGCTTATTCCCCTAGCATATCCTTTCCATTTTTCATTATGCTACGTTTTGTTTTTTACTATGTCTTAAAAACAAGCTCTATGATTTTGATAGAGCTTGCTCTGATTCCTATATGTTTTTACAGTAAATTTTCACCTATAATTGTCAGCTCGTTTTTTGCATCATCATCTGGATAATTGTTGCAAATGAAACTTTCCGAAACTCCAGAAGGAGTATCTTCTTCCCAGTTTCTCATCCACTCGCCATCACCCCAGTCGTAAGAACCAAATAACACAATTTTCTTTCCTACTAAACTCCCCTTTACTTGATCCCACATAGGTTGAAATTCTTCTTCTTCTAGAACTTCTGCCCCCATTGATGGGCAGCCAAATGCGATAGAAGAATACTCCGAAGCCTTATCTTTGTTAAATTCTGCTGAAGTCCAAACATCTACTTCAACTCCCTTTCCTCTTGCTGCCTCCGCAATAATTTCTGCCATCGCTTCTGTATTTCCAGTTCCACTCCAATATACAACTGCTACTTTGCTCATATTTTTTCTCCTTTTCATTTTGTTTAATTAA
>CAYJJM010000107.1:0-2799 GCA_964370515.1 uncultured Oscillospiraceae bacterium
AACTGCTATAGCCCAACCTTGTCCTGTTATTGTTAGTTATATCGAAAAATTTAAACCTAATTTAATACCAAAGCTTATGCCAATACAAAGTCCCGCTGTATGTACTTCCATTTTTTTAGAAAAGTACAAAAATATTAAAACCAAAATCGCATTCTTATCCCCTTGTATTGGGAAAAAGCGTGAATCCGTTGATGCTAATACAGCTGAACACATTCATTACAATGTAACTTTTTCTAAACTTCTTGAATATATAAATAAAAAAAATGTTCATATTGATTCTTTCCCTTCAACTGGCTATGACCAACTTTCAGGTGCTTGGGGTTCTTTATTTGCACGGCCAGGTGGGCTATCAGAAAATATTAGAGGTTATTTAGGTGAGTCTGTATGGATAAAGCAAATTGAAGGTACTTCTTCCGTATTAAACTATTTAGAACAATATGAAGAGGATTTAAATAACCAAAAACCCGTACCTGTTTTATTAGATGTTTTAAATTGTGCAGATGGGTGTAATCTTGGCACAGGAACAGCTCATGTTGCCAAATATAATCAAATTGATTTTTTATCAAACAAGAACAAACATAAGATTTCAATAGAAGAAGCAAATAATCTAAAATCCTATTTTGATAAAACCCTGTCATATGATGATTTCATTAGGCATTATACTGATAAAAGTGATCAGTATATTAGCAAAGAAATAACTGCCTCTAGTTTAGAAGATGCCTTTTTATCATTAGGCAAATATACGACGGAGGAACGCAATGTAAATTGCTTTGCTTGCGGATATGGTTCTTGCAATGCCTTTGCTACTGCCATAGCAAAGGGAGAAAACCATAGAAATAATTGTATGAAATACTTATTAAATAAATATGTTTCTTTAAGTTTAACTGATGATTTGACTGGATTGAAAAATCGCCTTGCTTTTTCCAATGCAATAGAAAACTTTGAGGAAAACAACTATACTTCTGTAGGCATAATTTTCATAGACATAAATCATCTAAAAATCACCAATGATCAATATGGCCATGATGAGGGGGATCAGTTAATCATTTCTTGTAGTACAATAATCGATTCTATCTTCAGAGAAAATGCATTTCGTATAGGAGGAGATGAATTTGTTATTCTGATCCCTAATGTATCCAAAGATGAGTTTACACAAAAAATCTTCTTGTTAGAAAGCCAAGTTGATAAAAACGAAACTCTAAAAGTTTCCATTGGATATCATTGGAGTGATGATACAAATAACCTTAGTTCCTACATAGCAAAGGCCGACGAGAATATGTATGAAAACAAAATTCAATATTATAAAGAATTAGAACAAAATAATGGCAGTTAAATTAAATTTTATAACCGCCATTATTTTTATTCACTAACTTTTAAACTAAAGCTAAATTCAACACCCTGCTCTAAATTTCTAACTTCATATGAGCCTTCATGTTTATTTATTACCGTTCTTACAATATATAGCCCCATTCCAATATTTTTTTCTTTTCGACTTCGTGCCTTATCTACTCTGTAAAAGCTGTCCCATATATACTCAATGTCTTCTTCTGCAACAGGCACACCTTGATTATATATGCTAAAAATTGCCTTTTCATTTTCCACATACAATTTAATTACTATTTCTTCTCCTGTCTTTGTGTGTGAAATTGCATTATTCATATAATTGCCAATAGCCTGTTTAATGTATCCCTTGTCTCCATTCACTTCAATGTTTGGAGAAATATCTATTATGCAATTATATTTTTCTAAAATTGGTTCAAAGCTATCTACTATACTAGTCGTTAATTCTGATAATGAAAATTTCTCAAACTCCATTTTATTAAAATCACTGTCCAAGCTAGAAACATCTAGCATTTTTACAATCAGTTCATTAAGATTATTGGTTTCTTCAATAATTGTATCTAAGTAAAAATCTCTATCTATATTTTTAACATTATTTTTTAGGTTTTCCCCATATATTTGTAATAACGCCACTGGTGTTTTCATTTCATGTGAAACATTTGCAATAAATTCCTTTCTCATTCTTTCTAATTTTTTTTGCAAATCTATATCTTTTTTCAATTGTTCATTTGCCTTACTAAGCTGGAAAATACTTTCTTCTAGTTTTGAAGACATACTATTGATGCTTGCAGAGACTTCTGCAATTTCTTTTACTTTCCAGTTTTCGCTTAGTTTAGTTTTAAAATCTAGCTTTGACAAAGCAGAAATGGTAAATTCCATTTCACTTATTGGCTTTGAAACCACCCTTGACATTATAATAGCAAAGAATAAGCTGATCAAGATTACTATTAGTGAATTCATCAATATGCTTTCAAAAAACGCGTCTAAGCTAGCATTTATTGCCTCCATATGAATTATAATATCTACATATACAGTTTCGCCATTGCTTTCAAACTTTCCATACAGTGCTACTTCTTCATGTTCCTCTCCTTTATTCAGAAAAACCACCTCTGGGTTTTCTGAATATGTTGTAGCCTGATCTTCATAAACATAGAATAGCCTATTCCCAAATATTCCTATGGGAATTTTAGATGGTCTATTTATATAAATAATTTCATTATCTATTCTTACAATTATATCTAACCCATATTCTTTTTGAAATTCAGATATTGCTTTACTTACAGCCTCGTCAGTCCCATTATAGTAATATTTAATTCTTTCAAATGTCATCTCCAAGACTTCAATTCTACCGTTTACATAATTTTTTTCAGAAATCATAGAAAACAATATAACCTGAAGAACTATGGAAAGCAAAAGAAAACTAGTAATTAAAATAAAAAAGAAGGTTTTTAAGTTAAG
>CAYJJM010000107.1:2809-4928 GCA_964370515.1 uncultured Oscillospiraceae bacterium
CTGTATTTAGGTTATAACCTTTGCTGTTGTTCATGACATATTTTTCTTTCTTATCTAAAACATTTTATAACATTCTTAAAACAATTAAACTATTGTAGCATACCTTTTAATGGGTTAATTCTTCTAATTGTTCTTTTGTTCCACAAGTAATTACTAACAATCCATCTTTGGGCAAATTATCATATGCTTTTTTTATAGCATCTAATCTATCCAAAATTATTTAATATTCACTATTTGTTTCTATAAATCCTTCTGATATCTGTTCACAAATAACTTTGGGATCTTCATTTCCAGGTTTATGTGAAACAATATAAGCCTTATCCGAAAAACTTCCTATTATATTTCCAGCAATTTTTCTTCTATTTTTTCCTCTTTCCCCTGCACAGCCAAAAACTGTATATATAACTCTTCCTTTATAATTACTTTCTATAAACTCTTTAAGTGCCCTATAACTCAATTCATTGTGCGCATAATCTAGAAGAATTTCTTTGTCATTAATTGTGTGAAATTCCATTCTTCCCTCAATTTTTGCATTTTCTAGCCCTTTTTTTATTTGCTTTTTGGTTATGCCACTTTCTACAGCTATTGCTATTGCACAAAGTGCATTATCAAAATTAAACTTACCTTTAATCGGTAAGTGAATCCTCTCATTAAAATCCTTAGTTTTAACTTTGAAAAAAATACCTTTCTCAGTTTCTTTTAAATCATATCCATAAACATCCGCCCTTTCAGAAGAGCCAAATGTAATAATTTTTTCATTATAAGGACTATCAATTGCTTCTCTTATTATATCTTTATGTTGGGGAATGTCTATATTTATTATGGCACATTTTGATTTAATTATTAATTTTTTCTTTGATTGATAGTAATCTTCCAAAGTAGGGTGCTCAAATTCACTTATATGATCTTCTCCAAAATTTAAAAAGCAGCCTATATCAAAATTTATTCCTGTTAATCTTCCCTTTTTTAATCCTTGACTAGAAACTTCCATTACGAAATGTTCTAAATTATTTTTCACTGAAGTGTGCAAATAGTTTGATAAATCAATTGCCTCTGGAGTAGTAAGGTTAGCTTTTTCTTCTTCTTCTCCGTAATAGTTTTTGATACTACTAGTAATTCCAACATTATCCTCTGCCTGTTCTCCATCAAGAATGAATTTTGTCAAAAAAGCAGTACTGGATTTCCCCTTAGTTCCCGTTATTCCAATAATATTAATTTTCTTATATGGGCTCTCGTAGTACATGTCCCCGGCAATAGCCATTGCAGAATTAATATCAGTTACTAAAATTTTTCCAATTTTTGAATTCAATTCCTTTTTCAAAGGCTTTTCTGACACTATAAACTTTGCACCGCCATTTATAGCCTCTTTTAAATATCTGCTTTTAAAATTCCTACCTTTCACAAAAAAAAGATAATCTTCTTTAACTTCTTTTGAATTATATGCAATTCCTTTAATTTGAAAATCTATATTTTCAAAATATTCTGGGTAGATTAATAATTTATTTTCATCTAACTTTTTTAACTAGTCCATCAATTTCATAACATTCTCCTATTTGTTTTTAATTTTCACCTATTCTATAGTATAAAATTGTCTTATGTTATATCTGTGAGTCTATTAAAATAAGTCATATTTTTTTGGTTTGTATATTTTTTATTTAGTCTTTAATTATATATCCAACCTTATGTATAGTTGTAATCAAATCTCCCTTTTCTCCTAATTTTGCTCTCAGTTGTTTCACATGGGTATCCACAGTTCTATCATCCCCTTCAAAATCATATCCCCATAACTGATTAACTAAATGTGCCCTGGAAAAAACCATGTTTTTGTTAAGCATTAAAAAATAAAGAAGGTCGTATTCCTTTCTTGTAAGCTTAATTTTTTCTTCCCCTACAATAGCCTCTCTACTTTTGGAAAGCATTTTAATCCCATTCATTTCAAGTTTTTCTACATCTGGTTTTACTCTCCTTAAAATCGCTTCAATGCGTGCCAGAAGGACTGTTGGTGCAAATGGTTTGACTATATAGTCATCGGCACCAGTTTCTAGCCCTTTTACTTGATCATACTCTTCCCCTCTAGCTGTAAGCATGATTATTGGAATCAATGACCCTTCTCCTCTTA
>CAYJJM010000108.1:0-917 GCA_964370515.1 uncultured Oscillospiraceae bacterium
AAAGTTGGAGAACCAACAAAAATATACTTTGCCTCCAAAAGTTTGCCCATTACATAAGAATAGTGGTGTTTGCTTAATGAGAAAATTTCAACATCATATCCATTTTCTGACCATTCTTTTTCTAGGGTTTTTGCCATTTTTTCTGTTGTCCCCCACATGGAGTCATAGGCAATTACAACTTTATTTTCATCCACTTCCTGATTGGCCCATTTCTGATATAGGGGTAGAACATCACCTAAATAGTTTTTCAATATTGCACCATGGGAAGGGCAAACCATTTCAATATCAAAAGAACTTAAGGTTTTAAGTAAATTTGTAACAGAAAATCCGAAAGGTAGTATTATATTTGCATAATAATCAGCAATCCTTTCTAAGAAAAATTCCTTTTCAAATGCTTCATCCCAAATGTTATCAATAGCCATATGTTCACCTAATGCGTCGTTTGAAAATAGAATTTTTTCATCAGCCAAATAAGTTAACATGCTATCAGGCCAGTGAACCATAGGTGCTGGGATAAAATGAAGGGTTTTATCACCTATACTTAAAGTATCATCTTTTGTTACTGATACAAAATTTGTCAAATCAGAATTTGGATAATAAGCGGTTAAGCCTGCTTTGCATTTCTCAGTTCCAAATATTTTTGCTGTTGGATATTCCTCTAGCAAGAAAGGTAAAGCACCACTATGATCTGGTTCCACATGATTGCAAATAAAGTAGTCAATAGCTTTATCGCCGATTATGTTTTTGATGTTTTGTAAAAATTCCTCTTTAAAAGGCTCTTTGACAAAGTCAATTAATGCGATTTTATCATTCACAATCAAATATGAATTATAACTAGTGCCTTTTGGAACCTCATATCCATGAAAAATTCTTATGTCATGATCAACGACACCTACTGAATAAATATTTTTAGTTAT
>CAYJJM010000108.1:927-1673 GCA_964370515.1 uncultured Oscillospiraceae bacterium
TAACCTCCTGAAATAAATTATTACTTATTGTTTATACCCAAAATTTAAATAAATCTCCTAAAATGACGAAAAATATCAGGAGAAACTTAAAAGCTTAACTATTTTTTACTTTCCCTTTCCATTGCCATTTCCACTTCCACTTCCATTTCCATTTCTATTTTTTTATTATTTATTATTGTCTTAATAAATTATTGGGTCAATAATTCCAAATTATAACTAGCCAATGTATCGTTAATATATTCGAAATCAAATGTGCCGTTGTTGATACAGGTTAATATAACTGCATCCCTGGGAAATTTGGGGTACAATGCAGGAAGATTGTATATTGCTAAGGCTCTTCTAGTTTCTTTGGCAGTCATATGAAATGCTATACATATGAGTAATAGTATATTTCTACTTGGGTTTGTTTTGACACCGTTAAGCAATTCGTATATATAAGATTTGGAAACATATCCTATGCAACGATTTGCAACATCCTTTACAGAAATGTTATGAGTCGCAATATAATTATTGAAAAAGGATTCTTTTGGAATAGGGGTATCCAGATTTTTTATAAAATCGTTTATATCTTCTTTTTCGGATAATTTGTCCAAAGCAGCTAATAGCTCAGTTGTTGATATTTCTTTGTTCATACTTACCTACCTTCATATTCAAGTGAAAAAAATATATACCTATGGTATAATTGTAATATATATTTTAGAAAGGTCAAGAAGTAATGTTATCTATAGAAGAAAAATATGAATTAT
>CAYJJM010000108.1:1683-4914 GCA_964370515.1 uncultured Oscillospiraceae bacterium
TCCTTATATGAAAAATTAACTTATCTTAATGAAAGACAAAACATTGTCCTAGTTAGGCATATGGAAACAGGTAAAATTAGAGTTAAAAAAACTTTAAATCACTATAACAAAGATATATTTTCAAAAATAATGAACAAAAACATTTATGGAATACCAGAAATATTTTTTGTGGGAGAAGAAGAGGAACAATTAGTAATTATTGAAGAATATATAAGTGGCAGAAATTTAGAACAAGTAATAAGAGAAAAAGGTCCTCTAGAGGAAAAAGAAGTTTCTAACTATATTTGTCAATTATGCGATATTGTAGAAAACCTTCACAACTTTTCTCCTAAAATCATTCATAGAGATATTAAGCCAGATAATATAATATTAACGCCAGAAGGAATAATCAAACTAATTGACTATGATGCTGCTAAAGAATATGTGCAAGGAAAAAAAGAAGACACTATATTAATGGGCACAAAAGAATTTGCGGCTCCAGAACAGTATGGTTTTATGCAATCAGATGAAAGAACAGACATATATGGGATTGGAGTTACACTGAATTACCTGTTGACAGGGACGGTGACAAAAGAAAAAATATATAAAGGGAGCCTAGGGAAAACTATATCAAAAGCTACAAGCCTAGAACCAAGCATGAGGTATGAAAGCGTAAAAAGTTTAAAAAAAGCTTTGAAAAAAAATAGTGAATGGAAATTTACTGTATGGAAAGCAATTGGATTATCAATTGGAGTGTTGGCATTTGGTTGCGGGCTTTATATGGAATTTGAACAGCCAATTGCTAGTGGAAGCGATGCGGGAACTTTAGAAACGATTGAAAGAATTGCCTACTTGATGTCAGTGCTAGGAATAACCCTGTATGGAATGGATATATTTTCCCTTAGAACAAAGCTGACACAGGGGGTTAGAAGCAAGTTGTTTTTAAAAATACTAATACATACAGGGATTATTATAGGAATCTGTATAATTGGGCAGATATTTCTTGATGTTGGAATACATATTGTTACTTTATATTGATTTGTTTTAGTGGAGGTAAAAATTTATATAAAAAGCAAGTCAAGTAAAAGAAAAGAAAATAGTGGAATTGTGAAAATATATGGATTAAATCACAAAAAAATTGATGATAGAGAGTAGAAAATGGATATGCAATAGGAACTATTTCTCAAGACGAACAAAGCGATATTATCATGGAGAAATTAGAGGATTTTAAAAAATAGAATAATAATTATTTATGAATGATGTAGAAAAAAGAGCGTTCTTTATGTAGTAAAGAAGCTCTTTTTGTCATAACAACTAAATCCACCAAAACAAAAGGAAATATATGTAAAGTTCGCTAGCAGGCGAACGAAATTTAAATGTAAAGATGATAGAATATCTTTAAAGTTTGCTAGTAGCGGATAAAAATAATGGTCAAAAAGATAGGGCAGTGAACAATATGTTGTCAATAAAAGAAAACTATGAAATTTCTCTATATGAAGAGTTAAGTTATTTAGATGAAAAGAAAAATGTAGTGCTTGTAATTCATAGGGAAACAAAAGATATACGAATAATAAAAAGAATTGAAGTTTATAATAAAAATGTTTATGTCAAATTAAAAGAATTGAAAATTCAAGGAATTCCCAAGCTATATTTTGTGGGCGAGGAAAAGGAACACTTAGTAGTAATAGAGGAATATGTTCATGGCAAAAGTTTGAAAAGGCTTTGTGAAGAAGAAAAACCATTGAAAGAAGACGATGTAGTTAAATATATGATTAAGTTATGTGAGATTGTGGAAAGGATTCATAGTATTAGACCTAAAATTATTCACAGAGATATTAAACCGGAGAATATTATAATGACTATAGATGGAATAATAAAATTGATAGATTTTAATACTGCCAAAGAATACACTGATACAAAAAGAAACGATACTGTTTTGTTAGGAACTCACGAATTTGCAGCACCAGAACAATATGGGTTTATGCAATCAGACGAAAGAACAGATGTATATGCGATCGGTGCTACAATGAATTATCTTTTGACAGGAGAGAGTCCCAAGAAAAAGTTGTATGAAGGAAGGCTTAGCAAAATAATTGGAAAGTGTACAAACTTCGACCCGAAAGAGAGATACAAAACTGTAAGAAAAATAAAAGACAAATTACTGAAGTTGGAAAGATAGGAGTTTTTGAAGACCAGAGGTAGTTGATTTATGTAATTTGAAATATATTTTAAGGAGACATATTGTGTTAAATAAGATAAAAAATAATATTGCTATGCCTGCTATTTGCCCAGAATGCAAAAAAAAGAACAATATAAAAGGCGAGAACAAAGAAGCTTTTTGCCAATATTGTGGAACGCAATTCAATGTACAGAAAGCTAAGGAAGACTATAGAGAAAAACAAAGTGTTGAAATGAATGAGACTATCAGTAACATTAAAGAAAATGCTGTTAATAAAGCACTTGGAATACTTGAAAAGCAAAAAGAAAAAAATGAAAAATCTAAATACCAGAGTGAAACATATAACGAGTTAAAAGAAAAAAAGCTTTCAAAGGAAGATATATCAGAGAAAAATGATACTAGCTATAATTTTAAATCAAAATTATTTTCACAATCATATAGTGACGAATATAAAATAGATGAACACAAGGTGGGGGAAAAAGAAACAGAAAATACTTCAAATAGTAAATATACTTTTGAAAATATTTATATAGAAAAAAATAAAAAGAGAGAAAAAAATGGATATAGCACAAATAAAATCACATTTATGAGTTCAGAGAAAATAAAAAAATATTGGTGGATAGGTGCAATTTTAATTATAGGATTTGTTGGTTTATTTTGTCTAGCTTTTTTAGAAGAAGAAAAAAAAGAAAAAGAAACTACGCCAGTAAAAAAAGAAGAAAAAATAAGTCAAGAAGAGCTAGATAAAGCTTTAGAAGAAACCTTTCCTGTAGAATATGCCAAGAGAGCAGCCGTGGTTGCGATTACTAACGGGTATGCAGTGGATGTTTTTACAGCAGATGGTAATTCATATGACCCTTCAAAATTTCATAGCTACTCAGAGGCTTCGGGAAACTTAGAAGATTATTTTATTGAGGTAATAGATTGGGGTAAATGGTCGGCTAAAGACGATGATACTTGGCATGTAGAAGGGTTAAAATTAGAATTCTTCGCATCTGGCGCGGAAGGGGAAGTAAGCTTAGATGTAACAAAAGTTGGAACAGAATATCAAGTTACAAATATTAGTGGTAAAA
>CAYJJM010000109.1:0-3691 GCA_964370515.1 uncultured Oscillospiraceae bacterium
AAGTTCGAACCAGAGAGAAGAATAAATAAATTTATCCCTCCTAATACTAAAGTTACAATCCAGGCCGATTTAAGGGTGAATTGCCACTTCATTCTGGCAAAACTATTATCTATAAACACTTCCAAGAAGTATGTTGCTAAACATACTCCAACACCAATAAGTGCACCTACTATTGTTCCATTAGCAAAGAACAAGAACACAAACCCAAGTAGCATTATATTTTCATACCAATGGGAAATTTCTATAAGAGCCAAAGTTTTACCAGAAAATTCTGTAGTCAAACCCTTCACCAGCTCTTGGTGTCCATGGTGGGACATACTCAAGTCAAATGGTGATTTTCTAAACTTGATTGTAAGTATAAACACAAATCCTATGAAAATTCCTATAGTAGGTAAGATTGCCATTTGTTCGTTATTCATAATATCACTAACATTAAAACTTCCACCTGAAACTAGGTAAAATCCTATTGCAGTAATAAGAACCATAGGCTCATAAGCTAGCGTCTGCAGCAATTCTCTCTCTGCACCGATTTGTGCGTAAGGCGAATTAGATGAAAAAGCAGCAATAATCAAGAATGTACTTGCCAATGTTAATGTAAAGATTACTAGAAGTAAACTTTCACCAGCAAAGAATAATCCACCTGTTAATAGAACCATTATGAAAAAGCCTAATACATAGAAATCTTGAACTCTATTTACTGTCACATCTTCCTTTTCTAATAATTTAAACACATCATAGAATGGCTGTAATATTGGAGGTCCTTGTCTACCTTGCATTCTTGCAGTTATTTTTCTATCCACTCCTGCAAGCAAGCCTCCCACAAATGGTGCCAGCAACAAGTAGGCTAGCATTGATATAATCGTCATATAAGTTATACTCATTGCGCACCTCCTAAAAGTATTATAAGCATCAACGTCATAGGTATTATTATCGCAACTGAAGCCGCAATACAACCTATAAGATTCATTTTCTTTTCTCCAAAGTGGCTTTCCATATGCCAGTTTCTCAACGAAACCTTAGTTCCATTATGCATTGAATCTTCAAAGGTCAAATCATCACCTTTATTAACACCACTTAAATATATTGGAACAATTTTTTTGTTTGTTCTTCCAAATAGTAGTGCAAACATCAAGATCAAGAATACAATCATTATTATAAATATTGCCATTTGATTACTGGTCAACGGTAATGTTTCTAGCGCTCCAAATGAAGTAAATAGATAAGGAAGCACAACTGTATTTGAAATAAGCGGGAATGTAATGCAAACTATAACTGTTAAAAACACTAATACAAAATGTACTACTTTTTCATCTCTATTTACATTTTGATCTATTCGATCTTCTCCAGCAACTATTGCAGAAAGTTTACCCATCCATTTGGTCCAGTAAAATACTGTAGCAGCACTACCAAAGCAAATTACCATAATTAGCATAAGTTGCCCACTATCTATAAAGCTTGTCATTGTTGCCCACTTAGCAACTAGCATTCCTAAAGGTGCCAGGAACATTCCAGCAATACCTATCATCATATACGACGCCAATTTAGGCATTTTATTAAATAGTCCATCCATATCTTCGATGTCTTTGCTACCTATTGTATGCTCTGCAGTTCCTACACATAAGAATAACAGTGACTTAGTTACTGCATGGAAAATTATCAACATTATACCAGCCCACACAGCCGCTGCTGTACCTACACCTCCACAGGCAACTATCAAACCTAAGTTTGCAACAGTAGAGTATGCCAATACTTTTTTTCCATTACTCTGGGAAATGGCAGCAAAGGAAGCCATTAAGAATGTTATTCCACCAACTAAAAATACCATCAGTCCTACAACATTGCCACCTAAAGCAGGAGATATTTTTATTATGATAAACACTCCTGCCTTAACCATTGTAGATGAATGTAGTAAAGCAGATGTAGGTGTTGGTGCTACCATGGCACCCAAAAGCCAACTGTTAAATGGCATTTGAGCAGCTTTGGTTATTCCTGCAAAAGCAAGGAACATAGCTGGAAGAATCACACTAATTCCCATCATATTATAAAGTAACATTTGAGATAGCTCTAATGTTTTTAAGGTTATTCCTAAAGTTATAATAGCAATAACAAATGAAACTCCTCCTGCCAAGTTCATGGCTAATGCTCTGAAAGAATTTCTTATTGCTTCCTTTGTCTTGGTGTATCCTATAAGGAAGAATGAGCATAAAGTTGTAATCTCCCAGAAGAAATACAGCCACAATAAGTTATTTGACATTACTATTCCAAACATAGCTGACAAAAATACAAATAACAAGAAAAAGAAAAATGGCCTTCTATCTTTGTCATCTTTGTGGTGCTTTTGAAAGTCCTTCATATAGCCCACTGCATAAACACAAATTAAAGAGCCTATTATTCCAATTATAAGTACCATTATTATGGATAGGTTATCCATAAAGAAATTGTTTGCAACTGCAATTCCATGTCCTGGTCCGAATTCAAACCAAACAAGTAATACTGTTTGCGCCATGGCAAGAATGCACACTAGGTACTTCTTGTATTTAATTCCTAAGCAAATAATAATTGCAGCTAATGTGATTTCTATGCCAATCATAGCATAATTTACCCAATGGTTCTCTGCGGCAAATTGAACTGCTTCTTTCCCATAAAACTTAATAACTGTAAATATTGACATTGCAGCTATCACAGCCGCTCCAATATATACAGTTACGCCTCTGGCTTTATCATTTTTGATAAATAGAAGAGCTAGTGCAATAATCAGCGGAAAAACAATTAAAAAAATTAAAACGTTCATCCAGTCCTCCCTCAAATATCTTCCATTTTAACTAGCAGTGTACACAATATACACCTATTATCCATAGTATAAACCTTTGACAACTTTTAATCAATAGCTTTTAATAAAAAATTGCACCTAATGTTTACAATTTTTATACTGTTTTAATATAATTTTATTTATCGTTTTTTATATATCTTATATTAATAGCAATCGGGTTATTTCTATATTTTTATTTGTGCTGTTTACAGATATTTTATTCCCTTATTTCTAATTTAGCTAAAAGATCTCGTATATAGTATTCACATAAAATGGAACTTTCAAAAGTTCCATTTCTGTATCAAATATTATTATTTATTCCTGCCTTGCTTCCTGTTTTGCCCCCTGTTGAATCACTTCTCTACTTTTTTCATAACCATTTCTTTGTTGTTGGCAAATTTATAGAGAATTTCTTTTTCTATTTTGCCACCGTCATATAAATCCAATAGGCTTTTATCCATGCTTATCATTCCTTCTGACGCATCTGCTGTTGCTATGGCATTGTTTATTTGATGGGTCTTTCCTTCACGTATAAGGTTTGCTATTGCAGGTGTTACTACTACTATTTCAAAAACCGGTATCAATTCCCCGTCTTTTGTAGGGATTAATTGTTGAGAAACAATTATTTTTAGCACCAATGAAAGTTGCAACAATATTTGAGCCTGTTGTCCTGGCGGGAAAGAGTCTACAATACGATCTACGGATTTTGCCGCACCTATGGTATGCAAACTGCTTAATATAAGGTGCCCCGTTTCTGCGGCTGTCATTGCAACCTCTATAGTTTCTGAGTCTCTAAGTTCTCCAATTAATATTACATTTGGGCTTTGCCTCAAAGCAGCTCTAAGAGCGGTAACAAGCTTTCTGTATCCACATTTATTTCTC
>CAYJJM010000109.1:3701-4903 GCA_964370515.1 uncultured Oscillospiraceae bacterium
ATGCTTTCCTTATGAGCATGCAAAAACTCTATTGGATCTTCCAAAGTTATTATATGCGATTGCCTGCTTCTGTTAATTTTGCTTATAGCACAAGCCAGTGTTGTACTTTTCCCACTTCCTGCAGGGCCTGTTACTAAGGCCATGCCACTTGTAAGTTTTGAAATTTTTTCCACTATATTTTCAATTCCCAATTCGCCAGAGTCAGGTAATTCAAAAGCAATAATTCTGATTACTGCAGCATAGGTTCCGCGTTGTCTATAGGCATTTACTCTAAATCTAGCTATGTCTTGCATACCAAAAGAGAAGTCGTCATCTCCTCGTTCTTCTAGAACTTTTATATCTCTTTCCCCTGCCATCTCATAAATTTGCTCTATAAGTTCATAGGTTGCAGCAGGAGATATTTTCTTTTCATAGTCCTCTTGGGTTTCCTCTGTCAACTGAGAAAAGTCCATCATTTTACCCATAACTTTTCCTTTAATAGGCAGTCCTGCAACTATAAAAATATCTGACATTTTTTCTTCAACTGCAAATTTTAATATTTTACTAAAATCCATTTCTCCCTCACACTTCTAATTTATTAGTACTTTTATAGAGTCATCTTCTTGCCAATCCCCTGTATATATTAGTTTCCATCCTTCTATATTATAGTATCCTTGACCTTGACCTGGATTCTTTATTTCTATGGTGACTTCCAAACTTTCCTTATCGTTAACCTTGATTTCAAAAGAAAGATAATTTTTCCCCTCTATGGTCTCTACACTATAGTTTTCATTTGCCTTTAAATCTGACAACCCTTGGCTTGTTGATGTTTCAGCTAGCAACTGATCTATTTTCCTTAACTCTTCTTGTGCTTTTACTTCTGCCTCATAATATTCAGTATTGCTTTCTGCATTTAATATGCTCATTTCATTATCATTACTTGAAGATATAAAGGCAAGTGCTGCAAATGTTACTAGGCAAATTAGAACGAAAACCATTAACAGCAAACTAGTCCCTATAGGTATCCCCACTTCTCCATTTTTTTTCATTAGCTTTCTCCTCCAACAATTATCTGATTATAAATTGCTGTATCCAAATCATAGATAAGCTGATTTTTTTCCTCTAGGTATATTTCTACTTTGATATATGACATTCTGTCTTCTAAGTCTTGACTTACTTCTACCCTATATTCGCCCAATTGAAAAAAATTCCCTTCCTCGTCA
>CAYJJM010000110.1:0-4899 GCA_964370515.1 uncultured Oscillospiraceae bacterium
TGCCACTACAGTTGCTTCAACATTTTCTTCTTCTGCATATTTGAAAATTAAATCTTTATTTTGAGGATCAATTACAATAGCCATTCTCTCTTGAGATTCAGAAATTGCAATTTCTGTTCCATCTAAACCTTCATATTTTTTAGGCACTTTATCAAGGTGAATATGCAAACTGTCAGCTAATTCTCCTATTGCAACTGAAACACCACCTGCACCAAAGTCATTACACCTTTTTATCAAAGTTGCAACTTCTTTTCTTCTAAACATTCTCTGTAAGTTTCTCTCTGTTGGAGGATTTCCTTTTTGAACCTCTGCACTACAGTCATTTATAGAGCCTTCTGTGTGCTCTTTTGATGAGCCAGTAGCACCACCTACACCATCTCTTCCTGTTCTTCCACCTAGCAAGACTACAATATCACCATTTTGAGGTCTAACTCTTATTACATTTTCCGCTGGAGCTGCGGCGATTACAGCACCAACTTCCATTCTTTTAGCAACATAACCCTCATGATAAATTTCATCCACTAATCCTGTTGCTAGGCCAATCTGGTTTCCGTAGGAACTGTATCCTTTGGCTGCTTCTTTGGTGATTTTTGATTGGGGAAGTTTGCCTGCCATTGTTTTATTTAATGGAAGCCGTGGGTCTGATGCTCCAGTTACTCTCATAGCTTGATAAACATAAGAACGACCTGAAAGTGGATCTCTTATAGCCCCTCCTAAGCATGTAGCTGCGCCACCAAATGGTTCAATTTCAGTTGGATGATTATGAGTTTCATTTTTGAACATGACTAACCAATC
The DNA here is from genome assembly GCA_964370515.1 of uncultured Oscillospiraceae bacterium. Classification (GTDB taxonomy): domain Bacteria; phylum Bacillota; class Clostridia; order Peptostreptococcales; family Anaerovoracaceae; genus CAYJHC01. Next base: position 796 of record CAYJJM010000110.1, read on the forward strand.
TTCTTCTTTTCCGTCAATATTAGCCTTAATCTTTATACTGCAAGCATTAATTTCTTCTGATTCGTCAATATCTTTTACTACATTTTCATTTTTTAAATATTTTGCACCTATGGTTGCCATATCCATTAAAGATACAGGTTTTCTTTTTTCAGTGTATATTTTTCCTCTGATTTGGAGGTACTCGTCAAAACTTTCTTTTATTAGCTGACTATAAGGGCTTTCATCAAAAAAAACTCCACTTAACTCTGTATTAAAGGTTGTATGCCTACAGTGGTCTGACCAATATGTATCTATGACCTTTAATTCTGTTTCGCTTGGATTTCTTTTTTCTTCAGTGGCATAATATTTATGAATATGTTTTATGTCTTCAAAACTCATGGCAAAGCCTTGTTCATCTCTAAAATAATTTAATGTATCTTCATCCATGTATATAAAGTCATCCCAAATTTTCACATCTTTGGGAGATATTATTTCCATTTCTAATGTTCTAGGCTTTTCCATTGATGCCCTTTGGGAATCCACTGGATTTATTAATAACGAAACTATAGCATCTTCTTGCTCTTTATTTATAATTCCTTGGATAAATACAATTTTTGCAAATTTCACAATAGGTTCCAAAGAGTGATTTATTAACTTTATACATTGAACAGCAGAATCAGCTCTTTGGTCATATTGACCAGGCAGATATTCAATCCCAATCACATAGTTTTTCCACTGTTCCTGTTCTTCAATAACCATTACTTCTGCAGGTAGATTTTCTTCATAAACATTATCTATTGGTGCTTCTGAGAATATGTTATCGCGAGCTTTTTCATAGGTTTCCTTATCTATATTGGTCATATCATACCTATTAAAAACTCTAACTGATTCAATTTCTTTAATTCCTAAGCTGTTTCTAAGTTGATTAAACAAGCTTTTTTCTTCTACTTTAAAATCTATTTTTTTTTCTACATAAATTCTTTTAATCATATTTCCTATCGCTTCCTCAAATTGTTTATGTTTTTTATCACTTTTAACAATCATTTCATAAACTTACTATCTATTTATGATAATAAACCTTTTTTGATGAAAAATCTTGTTTTTTGAGTTTTTATTGATTTTTTTATTATTTTTTTAGTTTATATTTCGATACATTCCGAACTTATTTTTTTTATATAAATAAATATATTCGATTTTTATTATGTGAAAGTCTATTGCTCGCTTTTCGTTAAAATTAGATATGCCATATATTTTCACCTTGAACTAATGATAATTACTCTCAGTTAAACGGGAAACCTTATGGACCATTAGCCATGTGTCATGGTTTTGCGAATACAAGCTTATATCCTGCATTTATTAATCTTATGCAATCTATCAAATAATAAAAAACTACCTAAAATTATATTAGCTAGTTTTGATATATAATTGATATTTGTTATTAAACTTACAAAGTAATATTCAAATCACTGCTTTAAATAAAAAGAGATGAGTTTGTGGATTATAATATTATTGTAAGCAATTATTCGTTTTATAGTAAAGAATTATTTGTTATTTTTGAAATAGGGGCTTGGATTAACTTTATGCTGGGTCGCCTTATGAAGCTTTTCAATTTTATTCTTTATATCAACATTCACTTCTTGATTTGTTGCTACTTTATAAATTTATTCATATGTTACTCCTAATTTTTCTTCGTCTGTTTTTCCGCTTAGCCCATCTGTTGGAGCTTTATGGATAATATTAGGGAAGTACCCTAACTCATCTCCAACTTGTATAACTTCGTGAACCCATAAGTCTTTTAATAGATTTAAGTCATATGCTCCATCGCCCCATTTTGTGAAATATCCAACATAGGTTTCTGAAGCATTTCCTGTTCCTACAACAACTGCTTTTCCATTATCTAATTCAGAGATAGTTTGTGCTATTGCATATACTGTTGCCATTCTTATCCTTGGAGCCATATTTATCTTTGCCTCCGTTGAAAGTTTCTCGGTTTCCTTTAAAATTTCATCGCTTAGCTTATCATATGCATTTCCAATGTTTACGGTTATATTTTTTATTCCTAATTCTTCTACAACTTGTTTTGAATCGGAAATATCACTTTGTATACCATATGGCATTAAAACACCTATAACATTATCTGAACCTAGTGCATGCACCAAAACTGCAGCTACAACTGCACTGTCTTTTCCTCCGGAGATTCCTACGACAGCTGTTTTTCTATTATTTTCTTCAAACCATTCTTTAGTCCATTTTATTAATTTATCAGAAATTTTCATACTGTATTCCTCTCTATAATTATATCAATTTACAATTTCTTCAAATATTAACTGTTTTTAATGTTTTTTGTCAAGCCTTCATAGATATATTTTATTTTATTCAATATCCTTCTGATATGTTTTTTCAAACTCTGATACAGACATAGGCTTTGCGAAGAAGAAGCCCTGAGCCGCTCTACATCCTACTTGTTTCAAATATTTAACCTGCCCTTCTATTTCTATTCCTTCAGCAATCACCCGTATATTTAAATCTTTTGCCATATTAATTATTCCCTGAATAACTATTTTTGCCCTATCTAGATCTTTTTTTGATGAAAAGAAGGATTTATCTAGCTTAATAGTATCTACTTTTAAAGATTTTAGTAAGCCTAGAGAAGAAAACCCTGAGCCAAAATCATCCATAGATACTTTAAAGTTCAAATTATGTAAATCATGGAATAATTCTTCGAGAATTTCTTGATTATTTACCATAGTTGATTCGGTAAGTTCGATTTCAATATATTCATGAGGCACATTATATTTATCAACAATTTCAGAAATCTCTTTTACAAAATTCGGATTATTCAAATCTAGGCCCGAAAAATTAACTGAAATAGGAATGATTTTTTCACCCTTATCTATCCAATTTTTAATTATTTTACAGGTTTCATGTAACATATATTTGTCAAGTTCTATAATAAAAGCATTTTTTTCAAAAACAGAAATAAATTGCAGTGGCATAACCATATTGCCATTTGGTTCTATCCATCGGCATAGAGCTTCTAATCCAATAATCTTATTATTGTTAACATTAACTTTGGGTTGTAAAAACACATTAAACTCTTTATTTTCAAGGGCTAATCTCATTTTACTAGAAATTCTAGATTCCTCCAAAATTTGACTTTCATAATTTGTATCGTAATCAAATATAATTTTACCTTTTTGTTGTTTGGAAATGGTATGGGCAATGGTTACTTTGTTAATAATTCCATCAACATCCACTTCTCCTAGGTTAATAGCATATCTTCCATATTTAAATGAAATACGATAATCTCTTAATTCTGGTATAATTTGATTATACATTCCTTCATATATATCCGTTCTTGTTTCCATATTTTCAGTAAATCCATTGCCAGAAAAAATCATAAATTCATCGTTTCCCGTTCTTGCAATTATCAATGAGGGTTCATCCACAGTTTCTCGGATGGTCTTAAAAGTTCTAAGAACTTCATTTCCAATTTCAAAACCAAACAAATGGTTTATCACTTTAAAATTTTCTATATCAAATTTAATTATTCCATATTTTTTGTTTTTGTTCTTATTCAAAATTTCATGCATATCTTTTTTAAGCTTAATTAGATTGGGCAATCCTGTTAGGCTGTCGTAATAGAGTCTGTCTTCTATAGATTTAATAGCATTTATCTTTGTTTGCCAAATATAAATTATAAAAATAATCAAAATTACAATCACTAATATTATTACAGAGATAATGCTATCTAAAGCAGCGCTTAATGTTTCATTAACTTTATTTTTATCAAAGTACAACACCATCATCCAAGGTGACTGTTCAATTGAAGAGTAGAACGCCAATTTTTCTTTACCATTTAATATATATGATACATAGCCATTTTTTCTTTGCTTTACTTCTTCCTTAGATTCTATATATTTTTCGTTATCAAAAATCTTTAGTTCTTCTTTTTTTTCCAAATTTATATTATGGTAAGCTGAGTCTGTAGAAAAAATTACCTGGTTTTCTCCATCTATAATAAGAACATGTGCATCTTTCTCAATTACTTCAATAATAGCACCAAAGAAGTCTTCTACTAAATACTCACTTAATAGTACCCCTATAACTTCATTTTCATCTATT
>CAYJJM010000111.1:0-4890 GCA_964370515.1 uncultured Oscillospiraceae bacterium
AAAAGCTATGAAAGACCTAGGAATAAGGTAGGGAGAGTAAATGAAGAGGATAAATGTAGAAGTTTCTAAACCTTATGAAGTTTTACTTGGAAAAGGACTGCTAAGAAACATAGGAGAGGATATATCTAAACTAAATAAAAATTGTAAAATAGCAATAATAACAGATGAAATAGTAGGGACCCTATATTCTGAAAGGCTTATGAAAAGCCTAGAGAAAACAGGTTATACTGTGGTGAAATTTGAATTTGAACCAGGAGAAAAATCAAAAACAATAAACAAAGCAGCAGATATTTTGACATTTCTTGCAGAAAATCAAATTTCAAAATCCGACCTTTTAATAGGACTAGGAGGGGGCGTTGTAGGAGATTTAACTGGGTTTTGTGCCTCTATATATCTAAGGGGAATCCCTTTTGTGCAGGTGCCTACAACAATATTGGCGGCAGTTGATTCCTCTGTAGGTGGCAAGACAGGAGTAGATTTGCCAGCAGGAAAAAACCTTGTAGGAACTTTTTATCAGCCAGCCTTAGTTATATGCGACACAGAAACTTTTGATACCCTAGAAGAAGATATATATATAGATGGAATGTGTGAAGTGATTAAGTATGGTTGCATATTAGATAAAAGTCTCTTTGACCTTATCCTAGAGGAAGACTTTAAGGCTAACATAGAAAAGATAGTAGAAGAGTGCATTAGACTAAAAGCCTATGTGGTAGCCCAAGATGAATTTGATGGAGGCATAAGGCAAATATTAAACTTCGGACATACCATAGGCCATGGAATTGAAGCCCTTAGTAATTATCAAATTTCCCACGGTAGGGCTGTAGCCATAGGAATGTACATGATTGAAAAAGCTTCAGGGAATGGATACGACAAAGAGATTAAAAAAATTCTTGATAAATATAATATAGAGTCAGAGACAGAATATAGCCCAAAGGAACTTGCCCAAAAGGCAAAAAGTGATAAAAAGATAAACCAAGGGAATATAAACCTTATTGTCTTGGAAAAAATAGGCAAAGCCAAAATAAGCCCTATGTCAGTAGATAGGCTAGAAGATTTTTTTTCAAAAGGAGTATAAAGTGGATATTAAGATATACCCTCAAAAGTTAAGTGGAAAAATAGAAGCCATAAGCTCTAAATCTTACGCCCATAGGGCATTGATTGGAGCGGCGCTTTGTAGTGAGGATACAGAAATTTGTTTAAACCACATATCTGATGATATAAAAGGCACTATAGATACTATAAGGGCATTAGGTGCAAAGGTTGAAATCATGCCAAAGGGAATAAAGGTAAAACCAGAAAAGCCGTCAGAAATATTGAACATTAATTGCAAGGAAAGTGGTACAACAGGGAGAATTATACTCCCTATAATGGCTGCCCTTCGAGAGAAAGGGACTTTAAATGGAGAAGGCTCCTTGCTCCAAAGACCTTTTGAAACCCTTTGCAAGGCTATGGAATTGGCAGGTATCAAGTTTAGCAGCTATAAACTTCCTATATCTTATGAAGGGAAGCTAAGATCAGGGAAATACACAATTCCAGGAAACGAAAGTAGCCAATACATATCAGGATTAATGTTTGCCCTGCCACTTCTTGAGGGAGATAGTCAAATTGCACTAAGCACATCATTGGAATCAAAAGGATATATAGATATTACTTTGGAAATGCTGAGTAAATTTGGTATAAAAAGCGGATATGAAATAAGAGGAAAACAAAGGTATATTTCGCCAAAGGTTATAAAAATAGAAGGAGATTGGTCTAACGCTTCCTATTGGATTTGCTTGGGAATAACGCCAACAGGCTTAAATCCTGGTTCATTGCAAAAGGACAAATTCTTTAAAGACATATGTCAAAATACAGAAATAGATGGAAGAGAAATACCCGACTTGATACCAATTTTGGCTGTAAAGGGAACTCAAAAAAAAGAACCCACAAAGATATACAACATAAAAAGACTTAGGATTAAAGAAAGTGATAGAATAGAATCGACCTGTAATATGATAAAATCCTTGGGAGGAAAAATAGAATCAAATGATGAAACGATGGTAATATACCCATCAAGTTTGCAAGGCGGTATTGTTGAAAGCTACAACGACCATAGAATAGTAATGTCAGCAGCAATTGCCTCTTGCTATTGCAAGGAACCTGTGACTATACTAAATGCAGAGGCAGTGAATAAATCTTATGGGACTTTCTTTGAAGACTTTAAAAAATTAGGAGGGCGAATAGATGTCATTTAACTTTGGAGAAAAAATAAAAATTCAAATATTTGGACAATCTCACTCAGAGAATATTGGTGTGGTTATTGATGGCTTACCAGCAAATTTTCAAATAGACATGGATAAAGTTGAAAGTTTTTTGAGAAGAAGGCAAGGAGGAAAAAGCTACTCAACACCTAGGAAAGAAGAGGATAAGCCTAAAATTGTCTGCGGACTTATGGAAAATAGAACCTGTGGAGCACCGCTTGCTGCCATATTTGAAAACACTAACACAAATAGCAAGGACTATTCAAAATTAGAAAATGTTCCAAGACCTTCTCATGGAGACTATGTGGCCCATGTTAAGTATGAAGGTGCCAATGATATAAGAGGAGGAGGACACTTCTCTGGAAGAATGACATTACCTCTCTGCTTTGCAGGTGCAATATGTATGCAAATTCTTGAAAAAAGGGGAATAGAAATAGGTGCACATATTGATTCTATAGGTAGCATAAGAGATGATAGGTTTAATCCTGTCAATGTGAACCTAAAGGATATGGATAAGGAATTCCCATTGATAAATAAAGACTTAAAAGACAAAATGATAGAAGAAATTTTATACTATGGGCGAAAAAAAGATTCTATAGGAGGAACCATAGAATGTGCAATCACCGGACTTCCTGTAGGAATAGGCGAACCTATGTTTGATGGAATAGAAAACCAAATTGCAAAGACTGTATTTGCCATACCAGCAATAAAAGGCATTGAATTTGGTGCAGGATTTGGTGCCGCTAATATGCCAGGAAGCCTTCACAATGATGGGTACGCTTATGAAGGTGGACAAATTAAAATCAAAAGTAACAATGCTGGAGGAATATTAGGAGGGATATCTACAGGAATGCCTGTAATATTTAGAGTTGTAGTTAAGCCTACTCCGTCAATATTTAGAGAGCAGGATACAGTTAATTTGAAAGAAAAAGCAAATGAAAAACTTACTATTGAAGGAAGGCATGACCCATCCATAGTTCCAAGGGCAGTTCCTTGTATAGAAGCGGCAGCGGCAATTGCCATAATCAATTTAATTTGATGCAGGAAAACCCATAACAAAATATAAAAGAATTTATGAAAAAAATATCCATTTCTTTTGGAAATTACAATTTGATTATAGAAAAATATGTGCAAATCAAGTATTCTTTCAAAAATCATGTGACATAAACAGTGGTATAGACAAGGATATAAATTGAGACATAAGTTAGGATATGTATAGAAATAGGAGGAAAAATGACAAATATATTAGAATATTCAAGGAAAAAAATAGATGAAATAGATCAAGAAATTTCATCTTTGGTTCTAAAGAGAATGGAAACAGCTAGAGAAGTTGCCAAGTTTAAAGAAGAAAATAAGATGACGATTTTGGACAGAGGAAGAGAAGGAGAAGTTCTAGCCAATGTAACAAGAGACATACCAGATAATATGGTAGAGTATATGAAGCTAGTGTACAACACCCTTCTTGCAGTTTCTAAATCATATCAAGAAATATGCACCGTGGGAAAAAGTAGCGTAGAAAAAGAGATTGAAAGCACACTAAGAAATTCAAAAGAAAGCTTTCCTAAAAGGGCAATAGTTGCATGCCAAGGAATTAAAGGTTCTAATTCTATGACGGCCTGTAAAAAGATTTTTTCTGTGCCAGATATTATGTATATGGACAACTTTGATGCAATATTCAAGGCAGTAGACTCAGGCCTTTGTCAATATGGAATTTTGCCAATAGAAAATAACTTGCATGGGTCAGTAACAGAAGTATATGATTTGATGAAGAAACATAACTTCAAAATTGTGCGAAGCGTAAAAATCAAAATCAGTCACACATTATTAGGAAAAAAAGGAACAAGAAAAGAAGATATAAAAACCATATATTCTCATCCCCAAGCCATAGGACAGTGTAGTGAGTTTTTGCTAAAAACCCCAAAGATTAAAGTGATAGATCATGAAAATACAGCTACTTCCGCAGAATTTGTAGCTAACATGGAAGATGAAACAGTTGGAGCAATAGCCAATCAAGACTGTGCAAAGCTGTATGGACTAGACATACTAGACGACAATATTCAAAACAGCCATAACAACTACACCAGATTTATATGTATAGCCAAGGAAGGAGAAATATATAAGGGGTCAAACAAGGTAAGCCTTATGTTTACTTTGCCACATAGCCCAGGGGCTCTTTACTCAGTCCTATCTAAATTCACTGCCATAGGTGTAAATGTTTCAAAACTAGAAAGTCGCCCAATACCTGCCATGGACTTTGAATTTATGTTTTATATTGATTTTGATGGAGATATTTGTGATGACGAAACTAGAAGGCTATTAACTCAAGTGGAACAAAGTGCAGATAAATTTAGTTATCTAGGGAGCTATTGGGAATTATGATTTATGGACTTATAGGAAGAAAATTAAAGCATAGCTATTCTATGGAAATCCATAATCTTTTGGGAAATAAGGACTATATATTAAAGGAAATAGAACCAGAGGACCTTGATCGGTTTTTCATAAAAAAAGACTTTAAAGGGATAAATGTTACCATTCCTTACAAAGAAAAGGTTATGAAATATTGCAAGCTGTCACCGCAGGCAAAAAAAATCGGTGCAGTAAATACTATTGTAAACAAAGAGGGCGTGCTATATGGATATAACACAGACTA
>CAYJJM010000112.1:0-3943 GCA_964370515.1 uncultured Oscillospiraceae bacterium
GTTGTATAGCAAGAGCCTTGGCAGTAGAACCAGAAGTTTTGTTAATGGATGAGCCAACATCTGCATTAGACCCTATTTCAACTGGCAAAATAGAAGACCTTGTTTTAGAATTGAAAAAAGATTATACTATTGTTATGGTTACTCATAATATGCAACAAGCAGTTAGAGTTTCAGATAACACAGCCTTTTTTCTCCTAGGAGAAATTATTGAATATAATAAAACAGAGACAATGTTTTCTATACCATCAGACAAGAGAACAGAAGATTATATAACAGGGAGGTTTGGTTAAAATGAGAAATAGATTTGATATAGAATTAGATAATATGAACAGCAAGTTGATTAAGATGGGAAACCTTTGTTCGGAAGCTATATATGATGCTGCCATGGCACTTAAAAATATGAACGAAGATCTTGCTAAACGAATAATTAAAGAAGATGAGGAAATTGATCAGTTAGAAAAAGAAATAGAAAGTATTTGTTTAAAGCTGTTGTTGCAGCAACAACCTGTAGCAAAGGATTTAAGGCAAATTTCATCAGCTCTTAAGATGATAACAGATATGGAAAGAATTGGTGATCAAACAGCAGATATTGCTGAAATTGTTATTTCTGGTAAAATAAAAGAAACAAATGAAATTATGAAAATTCAAGAAATGGCAGAAAAAGCAAGTGATATGGTGAAAAATAGCATAAAAGCATTTGTTAAGAAAGACTTGGAACTTACTAGACAAGTTATAGAAGCAGATGATGAAGTTGACAAACTATTTGAAGAAATTAGAGATAAATTGATAAAAATAATTACTGAAAACAAAGAAAACAGTAACGAAGCCATTGATTTGATTATGATAACAAAATATCTGGAAAGAATTGGTGACCACGCAACAAATGTTGCAGAATGGGTAGAATTTTCTATTACAGGAGTCCATGCAAATCAATAGTCTTAAGGAGACAAGCAAATATGATATATGTTGTAGAAGATGATGGAAACATTAGAGAACTTGTTGTTTACACATTAGAAAAAACAGGATTTGAAGCAGTTGGATTTGAAGATGGTGAAAAATTTTATAAAGCTTTGGCTGAAAAAAAGCCAGAGCTTGTTTTGCTTGATGTGATGCTTCCAAAAGAAGACGGAATTTCAATATTAAAACGACTAAAAGAAAATAAAAACACAGAAGAAATACCCGTAATTATGGTGACAGCCAAAGGTGCAGAATTTGACAAAGTTACAGGATTGGATTTAGGTGCAGATGATTATGTAACAAAACCTTTTGGGATGATGGAACTGATTTCTAGAATAAAGGCTGTTCAAAGAAGAACATCTCATACTGAAAAAAGAAAGACTATTTCTTACAAAAATATTAAATTGGATATAGAAGAACATCTAGTTCTAGTAGATGAAAAAGAAATCATATTGACTCTAAAGGAATTTGAAATTTTGGAATTATTAATGAAAAAACCAGGAAATGTTATTTTAAGAGAAACATTTTTGTCTAAAGTATGGGGATATGACTACGAAGGAGAAACAAGAACATTAGATGTACATATTAGAACCCTTAGGCAAAAACTTGGGGATGCTGGCAATGGAATTATAACAATAAGAGGAGTTGGATATAAACTAGGGGATAAAAATGAGAAATAAAATCCAAAAGGGCATGTTTATTACAATAGGAACAATATTGATTTTTTCTCTAGCTATAATCGTTATAGGAATTTATAGAGACCATATAAATGACCTAAAAGAAGAAGTGAGACAAGAAAGTGGATATATTGCACTTTTGACTAATCAAATAGGAGAAGAATTTATAACTGGTGAAAGCTTCCCGCATACAGATTCGAGGATAACACTAATTGAGCCAGATGGAACAGTTATTTATGATTCGAAAAATGATTATAAAGATATGGAAAACCATGGAGATAGGGAAGAAATAATAGGAGCCTTAGCAGATGGTGAAGGAGAAGGTGAAAGATTTTCTTCTACAAGGTTAGAAGACACTTTTTATTATGCAAATTTATTAAAAAACGGAAATGTTTTGCGAATTTCAAAAGAAACAGACAGTATAGTAGCAACAACCCTTAATATATTACCTTTGGCAATAGCTGTGGGGATAGGTGCATTATTAATTGCCGCATGGATTTCCAGAAAAATATCGAAAAGACTTGTTGATCCCTTAATGTTTATAGATTTAGATAATCCATTAAATAACAAAACTTATGTGGAAATATACCCTTTACTTGAAAGAATAGAAAAAAACAATAAAATAAGAGAAGAAGGTGAAGCAATGAGAAGAGAATTTTCGGCCAATGTTTCACACGAACTTAAAACACCCCTAACCTCTATTTCTGGATATGCGGAAATAATAAAAAATGGAATAGCTTCACCAGAAGATATTCAAGGATTTTCTGAGAAAATTTATGTTGAAGCGAATAGACTAATTGTATTGATTGATGATATTCTAAAACTTTCTAGGTTGGACGAAGGTGGTCTTGACAAAATGAAAGAAGAAATGGATTTATATAACATGACAAGGGATATAGTATCTAGATTATCCTTGCAAGTAGAAGAAAAAAATATAAATGTGGAAATAGTGGGTGAACCTATAAAGTATATGGGTGTTAAACAAATAATAGATGAAATGATATATAATATAGTTGAGAATGCAATTAAATATAATAGGGAAAATGGGAAAATAAAAATTTGGGTAGGAGGAACTCTGGAAGGAGCAAAATTAATAGTTTCAGACACAGGAGTAGGAATAAAAGAAGAAGAGCATAATAGAGTATTTGAAAGGTTTTATCGCGCTGACAAGAGTCATTCTAAAAAAACTGGCGGGACTGGCCTAGGCTTATCAATTGTAAAACATGGTGCCGCACTTCATGAAATTGACATTGAACTAAAAAGCAAATTAGGAGAGGGAACAACCGTAGAACTCAAATTTTAAAAGTATTTTGTATAGTTTGGAATAATATATAGTACAATTAAAGTATAATGTAGTTAAAGTACCGTGTATGAGGAAGGTGAAAGGGAAAGATGGCAAATATAATTGATTATGTAAAATGGAGAGGAGATATATCCATTAAAATAGATTCTTTTAATGAAGTTGATAATTTAATTTTTGCAGAATTAGTATATTTGAATTTAGCTGGGATAGTTCCACCTTTGGGAAGTGGAGAAACAATTTCCATTAAGGACGCAGCCAATAAATACTTTGAAAAATATCCAGATGGTGAAAAATTAGGTGCGGTTTTGCCACAAGAAATCACAAAACTATTTAAGGAAATTAGTGGGGCAAATAGATTTTCGGAAATGAGGCTTTCTAATTTTGTGAACGAAATAGATCACAAAGATAACAAGCAATTTGCAGCATTAACAGTAGAAACCAATGACAAACATATATTTATTTCTTTTAGAGGAACAGATGATACATAAAATACCTTCACATGTTGACGCATTGAATTATACAAAAATAGTTGCAAAAAGATTTCGTAGGAAAAAAATTAGAATAGGTGGACACTCTAAGGGAGGCAACCTAGCGATGTATGCGGGAATATGCACAGAGCCTAAAATCCAAAATAAAATACAAATTATCTACAATAATGATGGACCAGGATTTCAAGCTGAAATTTTGGAAAGTGCCAATTATACAAAAATGAAAGATAAAATTCATTCTATTGTTCCTCAAAACTCCATAGTGGGGATGCTAATGTATCAAGACAATGAATATAATGTTGTTATGAGTACTGAAAAAGGAATATTTCAGCATGATGGATTTTCTTGGCAAATAGATAGAAAAAGATTTATCAGAGCAGAAAAACTTACAGATGATAGTGTTATTCTAGACAAAACAATTGATTTGTTCCTGAAAGAATCTACTATTGAACAGAGAAAAGCTTTTGTGGAAGGCTTATTTGAAATACTTTCTGCAACAAGTTCAGAGACGCTTTTAG
>CAYJJM010000112.1:3953-4863 GCA_964370515.1 uncultured Oscillospiraceae bacterium
CCAAGGAAATAGTAGGAAGACAGTAAGAAACATACTTTCTAAGATGAAAAATATAGATGATAAAACCAAAGAGGCTATATTAGACACTTTCAAATTAATTGTTAAATTAAATTTATCAATAAGATGGCCTAAAGTTTTCTAAAGAAAATAATATATACTAATTAAAAAGCAACAAGAAATTGTTGCTTTTTAATTAAAAATTTTAATATTTCTCTAGTTTAGGTACATAAACAATAGGAAAATAATAAGTATAAACAGAATAATTAGAAAAATATCTAAATGTTATTGACATTGCTTGTTTTGATGATACAATATATTTAGATAATCATCTAAATATTAAGGAGGTGCTATGGGAATTCAAAAAACCATGAAAGCTGTAGGAGATCCTACACGGAGAGAAATTTTAAATTTGTTGAAAGAAAAGCCAATAACAGCAGGGGAAATCTGTAATGAATTTAATATGACTGGTGCTACAATTTCACATCACTTATCTATATTAAAAGACGTAATAGATGAAAAAAAAGGGAAGTATATTTACTATGAACTTAGTACATCGGTTTTGGAAGAAATATTTACTTGGTTTGAAAATTTGAGAGGTGAAAAAAATGAAAATAAATAATAAATTCAATATGATACTTATCCTAATTCTAGGAATTACACCAATAATAGCTTATATTTTACTATACAACCACTTGCCTGATAAAGTACCAGTGCATTTTAACTTAGAAGGTGAAATTGATAGATATGGTTCTAAACTAGAATTATTAATCATAGCAGTATTACCTCTTGGGATTGGTGGGCTTTTTTATATAATACCTAAGATTGATCCTAAAGGAAGAAACTTTGAAAAATTTGGAGGGTTTTTTGAAGGGTTTAAACTTATAATGGTTATATTTATGGATATGATGTT
>CAYJJM010000113.1:0-4745 GCA_964370515.1 uncultured Oscillospiraceae bacterium
CGATGCTGCCAGTGCAACAAATATCATATTACAAATGGCACTTATTTCATTACCTCTATTTGTTATATTTGGTGCAATTGGTTGCTACTTCATTGCAAAAAGGACGTTCCGCCCTATTGATGAAATAGTAAAAACAGCAGAAGAAATAAGTCAAAGTGAAGACCTATCACTACGAATTAATTTAAAAGGCGGAAGCAGCGAACTACAAAAGCTTTCCACCACTTTTAATAATATGTTTCATAGATTAGAAGAATCATTTGAATCTGAGAGGCAATTCACCTCTGATGTTTCTCATGAACTAAGAACCCCTACTGCTGTGATTTTGGCTCAATGCGAATATGCCCTGGAAAAAGGCATTTCAGCAGAGGACAAAGATGATGCCCTTGAGACTATCCAAAGACAGGCCACAAAGATGTCAACCCTTATATCAGGTTTGATTAACTTAATTCGCTTGGATAGAGGTATTGAAAAAGCACAGTTCAATATAATTAATTTAAGCCAATTAACAAATGAAGTTTGTGAAGAGCATGTACTTATTAAACCAAAAGAAATAAATTTGACATACAATATTGAATCAAACATAAGCGGAAAGTTTGACGAGGCAATGATTACAAGGCTTCTGAACAATTTAATCAGCAATGCCTTTCGCTATAGCAATGGAAAAGGAAATGTAGAAGTCATATTGACGGAAAACAGTAAGGAAATTCTTCTATCCGTAAAGGATGATGGCATTGGAATTGCCAAAGAAAACCAAGAAAAGGTATGGCAACGATTTTATCAGGTAGACGGTTCCAGAACTGAAAGCCAACGAGGAAGTATGGGGCTAGGCTTAGCTATGGTAAATCAAATAGCCAAGTTGCACAAAGGAACGGCATATGTAGAAAGCGAACTAGGTAAAGGTAGTACATTCTCTATAAGCTTTAAAAAATAAAATAAAATTTTAAAAAAAATTCTTTTCTCTAATGTTACTTTAATATTTCACCTTTAGAATACATGTATAGAGTAAATGATTGTTCATTAAGGAGGGAGATATAATGAAAGAAAATAAAGATAAAGACATGAAGAATACTGGCCAAAACAATAATAACGATGAGGCCAAAACAAAGAGCACAGCCAGTGATAAAGTTAAGAGTTCTGAGAATGAGAGTCAAAATATTGTTGAAGATGCAGAGTCAATAGATAGTAATGCTAACTTAGAATCTGCAGAAATTGACAAGGCTCATATATCATCTGCAGCTGGCAGTAGTCCAGGAAACAAGAAAAAATTTAGATGGATAGCAGCTGGTGTTTGTACCGCTATATTGATACTAGGTTTAGCTGGAGGGGCATTAGCTTATGCAATCCTTTCTGACGATGATCACCATAATAAAGGCTATAACGATAGCTATAACAACACCTCTAATAGTGAATTTATCGGCGAGGATGAGGCTAAGTCTATTGCGCTTGCACATGCAGGAGTAAAAGAAAGTGAAACTTCTAGTATATTTTGCAATCTAGATAATGATGATAGAGTAGCAGATTATGATGTAGAGTTTTGGGTAGGTAATATGGAATATGACTATGAAATCGACGCTGTAACTGGTGAGATTTTAAGCTATGACAATGATTTAGAAAATAGCGGTGCTAATTCTAATCAAAGCTCAGATTACATCACTTCTGAAGAAGCAAAAAATATTGCTTTAAAAGATGCAGGAGTAAATGAATCTAATACAGCAAACTTTAGATGCGAATTTGACCATGATGATGGACAAGCCGAATACGAGATAGAGTGGAGAATTGGGAACACAGAATACGAATATACCATATCAGCTATAGATGGTACAATTTGGGAACGAGATGTGGATAAGGACTAATCCGCATTTAACAAAGATAAAAAAGCAAACTCCATTGATGTTAAACCAATAAGTTAGACTTAATAGTGTAGTGACGAAAGTTGCTACACTATTTTATAACAAAAAAATGTGATTAACATTTTTGCTGGAAAGTTATCTAAAACAGGTATAGGTTTTGTTTTCTATAATGGTTCTTCCGAAGGAATAAATTCTATTTCTACAGCAGTTACTATATTTTTATTTAACACATCGTTAATGTCAATAGCAGGTGCAGATGGAGTTGCTGGCTTTACCGCAATAAATTATGTAGGAACATTAGGAATTATGCTTCTCTTTGGCGTTTCCGATGGGATAGGCCCTATAATTAGTTACAATTTTGCATTACCTATGTTCCTCGGCGTTAATGGAATATGGCTAAGCGTGCCTTTTGCTGAAGCCTGTACTATTGTAATTGCCCTTCTTTTGCTAAGAAAAACCAATAAAAAAATGACAAACACTATGACAGAAACAGCTAATAAAAAGGAAGCAGTTAAAAATAACAAAGGTTTTATCTATAGTTAATGGAGCGTGTAAAAAAATAGCGAAGGAAAAATGGCATAAAAAATATCCAAATACCCTAAGAAGCTAGGAGCAGAACGGGGATGTGCTAATGCCAATATTCAAGTTTTCAATAGATTTTAGAACAGTTATTTATACAATTAATGCAATAGAAAGCTTAAATAGCACCTACAAAAAACTTAATTCCTAGTAGAGTAATCTATTTATGAGGTTTATATCTTGTAAATTTCTGCACCAAAAGGCATTAATGCCAATTTAGCAAATTTTATACTTTGCAGCCCAAATGGAATACCAACAATTGTTATGCACCAAACAATCCCTATCACAAAGGACACCAAAGCAAGCTCCCAGCCAAAAAATATTAGCCAAAGAATATTCAGAAGAAAGCTCCCTGTGCTAGAGCTGTATCTAATTTCTCTTCCAAAAGGCCAAATAACAAGACCTGCAAACTTGAAGCACTGTAACCCGACTGGGATTCCTATAATTGTTATACAGCAAATCAGTCCTGATATCATCCATACAAAGGCTAGTAATCCTCCACCAAAAATTAACCAGAGAATATTTCCTATTATTTTCATCATAAATTCCTTTCAAAATAATTTAGTGTTTTCCTTGACTTAGGCTCAAGTTCTATTTTAACTCATAAAGAAGTTTCTTTCTAGGCTTTCACATTTTTATACGCTTTAAACTTTTAATGTGATGCTAATACTTAAAACAATTTTATTTAGCCTTAATGGTTAATGGTTAACCCTAGGAAGTTTCCATTTGTATTTCGTTGCACACATACGAACAAGAAATATCGTTGTAATTCCAACGACCATAGAGACAATGCTATTTACATTCATAACATCACTTAGAACATAATAAACCGCACCGCCCAAAATGCTAACTACTGCATAAATTCTTTCCCTCTTCAATACAAAAGGAATTTCATTAACTATAACATCTCGCATTATACCTCCACCGATTCCGGTACAAACTCCTACAAAGACTGCCAGGAAAGGCGAATATGCTATGTCACCATAAAGCAAGGCATTCATCCCGTTTATGGTAAAGGCTCCTAGGCCTATCGCATCGAAGAAGTTCACCGTATTGTCAATTTTCTTGTTATCAGCAAGGCTAGGTCTATTGTAGACAAAGACAAATACAATAAGTGCTGTCAAAATAGCGACACTTACAAATATAATGTTAACAAATGCTGTGGGAGGTGTTTTGCCTATAATAACATCTCTTAGAACCCCACCGCCAACAGCTGTGATTGTTCCCAAGAATATTACCCCAAAAAGGTCTGCTTCTTTTTTTATCCCTACAATTGCACCTGCCGCCGCAAATGCTACGGTTCCTATAATTTCTAATATTAATATTACTGTTTCCATATGGCTCCTTTGGTATAGTTTTATTGCCTTCTTTCGCAATTTTGCGTCCTATTTGTCAGATCTTACTTCCGATATTGTCGAGGTTTTACTTCCGAAATTATTGATGATTTGCTTCCGAGATTGTTAAATTTATCCTCCCATCCACGGCGAATAAGCTACATTAATATAAATATCACAGTTATAACTTGAGTTCAAGCATATTTCTAGGTTTTTGTCAGTTATAACTTATGAAATTTAGATATTTTACATTTTTATCAGTTATAACAGGCCCTTTCCAGTCAGTGTCAATTCCTCCAAAGTCATAAACATTGGTATAACCTAGGTTTATAAGCGCCTCTGCTGCCATCTTACTTCTACCACCGCTTTTGCAGTAAACAAGGATTATGGTATCCTTATTGGGTATTAGTAATAAAGCTTTCTCCCCAACTTCTGTGTGTGGAATGTTTATTGCATTTGCAATGTGCTTCTCTTTAAATTCCCCTGGACCTCGTGCATCTAGGAGAAATATATCCCCCTTCATCATTTCAGCTGCTTTTTCTGGTGTTATTTTATTGTATTTTGCTGTGGTCATGGTGTTGTTCCTTTTTTCTTAATAATATTTAGATATATCATTTAATATAAATTTAATTCAAGCAGGTTTTATAGTTTTTATCAGTTATAAAATTCCGACTTATCCCAGTATGTTTATTTGTAACTCATAGGGAAATATTTTTTTCCTAACTGCCAAATATATTGATCCAGTTGTTTTAATGTGTATTCTTCAAGATTATAATAGCTGCGAAATTCTTCTAGTATTGATTTGAATTTTTCGAATTTCCTTAGGTCACTATTCTTAAATCCAACAAAACTATCTACATCGCGAAAATGTTTTAAAACCTTTTCAACATAGCTATCATAGATTGGATAATCCAAAGGTCTATGGTGACTATGCTGCGGTTGTGAAACTATACTAATAAACAAAATATAAGTGGCTATTTCC
>CAYJJM010000114.1:0-3135 GCA_964370515.1 uncultured Oscillospiraceae bacterium
CTAACTCTTGTTTCTTTTTAACTCCGTGAGTCCTTGGCCCAAAAGCAATATTATCATAAATGCTCATAGGGAATGGGTTTGGCTTTTGAAATACCATGCCAACTTTTTTCCTCAAAAGGTTAACATCAATATCTCCATATATGGCTTCTCCGTCTAATAATATTTCCCCTTCAATTCTACAACCGTCTACAAGATCATTCATTCTATTTAAAGTTTTTATTAAAGTAGATTTTCCGCATCCGCTTGGTCCTATGAATGATGTTATTTTTCCACTTTCTATCTCTAGATTTACAGACTATAAAGCATGAAAATCCGTATAGTACAAATCTAAATTTTTAACACTTATTTTATTCATTAAATTTTCTTCCTCCTATTTAGTTATTCTTCTAGCTACTATACTTGAAAAAGTATTTATTAAAATTACTACTACAAGTAAAACTACTGCTGTTGCATAAGCTTGATCCATGTGCAAACCTTCACTTGCCAAGTTATACATATGCACTGATAACGTTCTTCCTGAGCCCATTACTGTTTCTGGAACTTTTGCAACTGTTCCCGCAGTAAAAATCAATGCTGCTGTTTCTCCAACTATTCTTCCTATTCCCAAAATAACACCTGCTAATATTCCAGGTACTGCTGACGGTAATACTATACGAAAAATTGTCCTCAGTTTCCCTGCTCCCAAACCAAAGCTTCCTTCTCTAAATGCATCCGGTACACCTTTGAGGGCTTCCTCTGTAGTTCTCATTATCAATGGTAATATCATAATTGCCAAAGTAAATGCTCCCGCCAAAAGGGAAAATCCCCATCCAAAGGTTGTAACAAATAATAACATACCAAATAATCCATATACAATTGATGGTATTCCCGATAAGGTTTCTGCCGTTACTCTAATTAGACCAATAAGCTTATTTCCTTTATTTGCATATTCAATTAAGAATATGGCTGAAGCAATTCCTAGAGGAACAGCAATAAGTAAAGAAAGTATTGTCATTGTAATTGTGTTAATAAGGGCAGGCATCAAAGATGCGTTATCCGATGTATATTCAATGGCAAAAAGTTCTGGTGTTATGTGTGGAACTCCCATAATAACAATATATAATATTATGAAAATTAATATTGAAAATGTTGTTATAGTCGCCAACATTACAAGCCCTTTGGCAACAGATGCTCCAGTATTTTTTTTGGAAGAAGACAAACTGTTTTTCTCTTTTCTAATTAAATTGCTATGCATTTTTCCCCCTCCTATTTAATAATGCCACTATTAAATTTATAATAAGTATAAATATAAATAGCACTACACCTGTAGCAACTAGTGCATCCCTATGAAGGTCTGCCGCATATCCCATCTCTAATACAATATTGGCCGTAAGTGTTCTTACTCCCTCAAATATTCCTTCAGGTATTCTTGCTTGATTTCCTGCTACCATTATTACTGCCATAGTTTCACCAATAGCTCTTCCTATTCCCAAAACAACGGCTGCCACTATTCCTGATTTAGCAGCAGGAACAAGAACTCTAAAAATACTTCTTTCATGAGTCGCACCAAGTGCCAAGGCTCCTTCGTAATAATGTTTAGGAACTTGTCTTATGGCCGCCTCTGTTATCCCTATAATAGTTGGTAGAATCATTATTCCTAGAAGAAGTGACGCAGTTAACATACTATTACCGTTACCACCAAACCCAAGCATCCTTGCAATTTCTTTTATAATAGGTACAACTATTACTAATCCGAAAAATCCATATACTACTGACGGAATTCCAGCAAGTAAATCTGTAGCCGTTTTTAACACTCTATATATTCTTTTTGGACAATATTCAGCCATAAAAACTGCTGTTAGTATTCCTACAGGTACTCCTATTACAATTGCTCCTATAGTTATATAAATACTTCCTATAATCATAGGGAAAATCCCATAGATATCATTGCTTGGTCTCCACTCTGTGCCAGTTAAAAATTTCAACAATCCTATTTCCTTAATTGCGGGCGCACCTTCCATAAAGAGGAACAAACAAATAAGAGTAACCGCAAGCACCGAAGTGCAAGCGGCAATTAGGAAAGTCTTATGCATTATTATTTCTAAAAACTTTCTATTTTTCATTTACTCTTTTCCTTTTCATTATTTTGCAGCATCTGCCCAAGTAGTTATTTCTCCCATGAATATGTTTTTCACCATTTCTGCTGTGATGTCTTCCATAGGATTTGCTGTGTTAACGACTATTGCAATTCCGTCCATTGCCATTACTACCCCTTTAAGTCCACTCGCAATCTCTGAATCCTTAATTTCTCTTGAAGCCATTCCTATGTCATATGTTCCTGCAAGAGCTCCTTCCATACCTGCAGTAGAACCGCTAGCTTGGATTTCAATTTCTACATCAGCATTTATTGCGTTATATGCTTCTACTAATTTTTCCATTACTGGAGATACTGATGTGGAACCACCTACTACTAATGTTCCAGAAACTGCTGCCGGAGTATAATCTTGTGTTTCTGCTAGTGGAACAAATCCATTTTCCTCAACGATTGCTTGGCCTTCTTCACTAAGGATATATCCTATGAAATCATCAGCAATTGGGTTTTCAGATCCTTCTTTAACAGCTAGGTTAAAAGGTCTTGCTATGGTATAGTCGCCTGATAAAATGTTTTCTGCTGTTGCTTCTACTCCACCAACTTTTAAAGCTTTAACCGTATCGTTAAGAGATCCTAGTGATACATATCCAATTGAAT
The DNA here is from genome assembly GCA_964370515.1 of uncultured Oscillospiraceae bacterium. Taxonomy (GTDB): domain Bacteria; phylum Bacillota; class Clostridia; order Peptostreptococcales; family Anaerovoracaceae; genus CAYJHC01. The sequence continues at coordinate 2,729 of CAYJJM010000114.1, forward strand.
ATTCATCTCCTTCTACTGTAGTTAAAACAACTGATGTGCTATTTGAAATTTGAGCATCTATAGTAGTCATATCTACTTTTTCTCCGCTAGCATCTTCTTGTTCAATTCCTAGAAGTTCTACGAAGGCTCCTCTTGTTCCTGAACCATCTTCTCTAGATATTACGCTTATTGTTGAAGCATCATCCCAAGCTCCGCCTCCACATCCAGTTAGTGTTGCTATTGTCATAACCGATAAAGCTGAAACAGCAAATAATTTTTTTAGACTTTTTTTCATTAAACTTCTCCTTAACAAATTTTTTATATAATTTATATCTTATGCTTTTATAATAATATCCTTATGTTAAATCTAAAAGATAAGTTTTCTTAAATAAATGTTAAATCCTAAATAAAAAAGAACCCTTTCTTTG
>CAYJJM010000114.1:3145-4689 GCA_964370515.1 uncultured Oscillospiraceae bacterium
ATTACAAAAGTTAATTATATAGCTTTTATATTCATAAAATTTCAGGGTTCTTGTTCATCTTATTTGGAAAAATAAATTATTATTTGTTTTTCTATTTTTTCTTTGGTTTTTCTTTTTCTATTTTTGCCTTTTCTTTTTCTTTAAATTCTTTTTCTAAATTTGCAGCTTTAAAGTTTTTGTCATCTAGGACAGCATCCGCAATATTTTCGCAATAATCCCCAATATTTTCTATATTGTGAATGATTTCTGTAAATATAACTGTAGAAGCAGGAGAGCAAGTTTTGTTATTAATTCTCTTAATATGCTCATCTCTAAGTTTTTCTTCTAGTTTGTCCATTTTCTTTTCTTGTTTTTTTACATAAAGTGCTTTCTCATGATCTCCAGTTTCTAATTCTTCCATATAATTTTTTAACATGTCCAAGATTAGATCAAAACACTCATATATTTCAGAAGAAGACGTGTTGGATATTTGATATTCACCTTTTTTCTTTTCTTCGGCTATTTCTACAAGGTTTTCACAGGAATCACCAATATGCTCTATATCTGAAGCAATATGAAGCATTCCCGATATCCGTTCTTTCTGGGTTTCAGTTGCGGCGTCTGTAGAAAGAATATCTGCCAAATAATCAGATGTGGTTTTTTGTAAAACATTTAAATCTTTTTCTATATCCAAAACTTCTTTTATTGCTTTTGAATCATTGTTTAAAATTGCTGTTCTTGATTTTAGAACCATTTCTTTTGCAATATTGCCTAATCTAAAGATTTCTTTGAAAGCTAAGTGAATTGCAAAGGCTGGTTGCTCTATAACATTTTTATCAATATATAATGGTTCCGAAGGTAATTTTTCAACATCTTTACCTGGAACTACTTTTGTAACTATTTTTACTAGGACAAATATGAATGGTAGCCAGACTAAAGTTATTGTTATATTAAATAGTGTATGAGTATTTGCAATTTGTCTGGCAATAACATCTAATTCATCACCTGAAGGTGAAATCATTGTTATTAACTGAGCAATTTGAGGAATAAACCAAATAAAGAGCAATGTTCCTGAAAGGTTAAATATTACATGTGAAATTGCTGTTCTCTTTGCATTTATAGACTGACCAATAGATGCTAACAAAGCTGTAATTGTCGTTCCAATATTATCTCCAAATAATATTGGTATTGCTCCATCTAAGCCTAAAATACTAGTTACTCCATCAGGCCCTGCTGTAGATGCAAGATTTTGAAGAACTGCAATAGTTGCAGAACTACTTTGCACCAGAACAGTCATAAAGGTTCCCACTAACACTCCTAGTGCAGGAATATCTTTTACCTGTTCCATCATTTCCACGAAGAGGTCTAAGTCTGCCAATGGTTTCATAACATCTCCCATTGTATTTATTCCTATAAACAGAAGTCCAAATCCAAAGAGTACTTGACCAATATCTTTGACCTTTTCTTTTTTAGAGAAGAAGAAAAACATAATAAATCCAACAAATACTATAGCCCATGCATAGTCTCCTATTTTAAATGCTATAAGCTGTGCTGTTATTGTAGTT
>CAYJJM010000115.1:0-4664 GCA_964370515.1 uncultured Oscillospiraceae bacterium
ATTTTTTAAATACAGCACAATGAATGCAGGGAAGTCTTTGGAAGTTTTGAAGGTTGCCTACAATTACGAAGAAAGGGGGAAAAGAGTTCTTCTTTTAAATACTATTGTAGATGAGGAAACAGGAGAAGCAATCATAAAAACTAGAGTAGGTATAGAAAGAGAAGCCACCCTAGTTACAGAAGAAACCAACATTTTATCTTTGTTTCTGAAAGAAAATGAAAAAAGAAAAATAGATTGTGTCCTAGTGGATGAAAGTCAATTCTTATTAAAACATCATGTTGAAGAATTAGTAGAAGTGGTGGATAGTTGTGACACGCCTGTTCTGGCTTTCGGACTTAAGAATGATTTTAGAAATGAACTTTTTGAAGGTTCCTATTACCTACTTGTTAATGCTGACAAAATAGAAGAGATAAAAACAATATGTTGGTGTGGTCGCAAGGCAACAATGATTGCAAGGGTTGTAGATGGTAGGATAATTAAGCAAGGTGCTCAGAAAGTGATCGGGGGACTAGATATGTATATACCCCTATGTAGAAAACATTATAATGATGGTAGGATTAAGTAGATAGATGAAGAAAATAAAAAGATATTATTAATTTCAAGAAAACTAATGAAAAAACAAATATGAATTACTGTTTTCAAGAAGAGTAATAAAAAACAAATAGACATTATTGTTTTCAAGAAAACCAATAAATAAAATACAAGGAGAGCTATTGCTTTCCTTGTATTATTTTTTGTTTTTTCATTTTCTTAGAAATTTCATTTAAAATAGTTCTTTTTTTATAGGACCAAGATGGTGATATAAGTAGTTTTCTTGGTACATCTGCGGTTAACCTATGCACTGTTATTTCCCAGGGTATTCGAGTAAGAATTTTAACTACTAGGTCTGTATATTGCTCGATGGAAGAAAAGGACACATACTCTGGGGTTGACTTGGATAAAGCTGAGCCTTTAACCAGATTTAACAAATGAAGCTTAATTCCAAATATATGTTTTCCGGAATAAGGTTTGCAAACTTCATCTATTGTTTTTAAAATTGTTCTTTCATCTTCTCCGGGAAGGCCCAATATAATATGGGTCACTATGCGTATGCCCTTTTCCAAAAGTTTAGATACAGAAATTTCATATTCAGCAGTTTTGTAACAACGATTTAAAGATTGGGCTGTTGTGTCATCATAAGTTTGAAGACCTAATTCTACCCACAGGAAAGTTTCACGGTTTAGTTGAGACAGAAGTTCCAAAGTTTTATCGCTAATGCAATCAGGTCTTGTTGCAATGGCAAGGCCAATGATTTTATCATTTTTCAGTGCTTTATAAAATAGTTTTTTCAATACTTCAGTGGGAGCATAGGTGTTTGTATGGTTTTGGAAATATGCTATATAGCCAGAAGCATTAGGCCATTGGTTGAAAGTAGTTCTATCTGTTCTGCAATACTCTTTTCTATATCGGACTCACTGGAAATTGGGCTGGCCATTTCACCAGAACCTAGAGATGAGCAAAAGGCACAGCCCCCTTGACCTTTGGTGCCATCTCTATTGGGGCAGGTAAAACCTCCATCTAATGATAGTTTTATTACCTTGTAACCAAAATAATCTCTTAAATAGTCATTTATAGTGTGTATTCTTTTTATATCTTTGGTACTTTCCATAAAATATTATCCTCCAAAGGAAATTATAGACTAAATCTACTACTTGGGTCAATATGAGAACAATAAATAAGAAATATTATTAGAAAAATTATGAAAAATATGGTAAAATATAAGTTAGGTATTTTATGTTCAGATATATATTCAGTTGAGTTTTCTGGAGAAAATAGAAAATGAAGAGAAAAATATTGTTGCATAGCTGTTGCGGTCCCTGTAGCACTGCTGTAATTGAAAGATTGATGAAAGAGTACAGTGTAACTGTGTTTTTCTACAACCCAAATATAACGGATGCGAAGGAATATGACAAAAGATTAGAAGCACAAAAAAAAGTGATTTATTACATCGAAAAAGAATCTTGTAAAAGCATTGGTTTTATAGAAGGCAGATACGAACCCAAAGATTTTTATGACGCTTCCAAAGAATACGAACAGGAAAAGGAAGGCGGAAAAAGGTGCGAAGAATGCTTTGGAATTCGATTGGAGGAAACAGCTAAAATAGCAAAAAAATATGGCATAGAGATTTTTACAACCACCCTGACTGTAAGCCCAAAGAAAAATGTAGATATAATAAATAGTAGGGGGAATATAGTAAGTCAAAAAATGGGTGTAGATTTTTTGCAAGAGAATTTCAAAAAGAAAGCAGGCTATCAAAGGAGTATAGAACTCTCAAAGATAATAGGAATTTATAGACAAAATTACTGTGGGTGCTCATACTCTCAGTAGCACAGAATAAAACAAGGCTAGAAAGTCGACTTTGAAAATGGAAAGACAAATTTTTTTTTAAAAATGGAGGGATAGATTATGAGTAAACTAACAGTACCAGCAGGATACCACCCAAAACTTGGTTACGCAGAGAGCCAAATTGCAATCAAGAAAATAAAGGATTATTTTCAAGCAGAATTAGGTAATAAATTGAATTTAAATAGGGTATCAGCACCACTTGTGGTAATGCCAGAAAGTGGGCTTAATGATAATTTAAATGGCGTGGAAAGAACGGTAGCCTTTACAATAAAAGATATGAATGAGCAAAAAGCAGAGATAGTTCAGTCTTTAGCAAAATGGAAGAGAATGGCTTTGGGAAAATATCAAATAAAACCAGGTAGTGGAATATACACAGACATGAATGCCATCAGAAGAGATGAGGAGCTTGATAATATTCATTCAATATATGTTGACCAATGGGATTGGGAAAAGGTTATAACCAAGGAAGATAGATGTGAAGAATATTTAAAGAAAACTGTAACAAGACTTTATGAGGGGCTAAAGTCTTTGGGAGACTTTGTAAACCACGAATATCCTGAACTTTCAAACAAAATGCCTGATGAAATCTTTTTTATAACTTCTCAAGAATTACTTGATATGTACCCAAACATGACTTCAAAGGAAAGAGAAAGAGAAATAACAAAAGAGAAAAAAGCTGTATTCATAATGAAAATAGGTGACTTATTGAGTAATGGCGAAAAACACGACGGTAGGGCACCAGACTATGATGACTGGCAACTTAATGGGGACATTATTCTTTGGAATGAAATTTTAGACATAGGATTAGAAATATCATCAATGGGAATAAGAGTAGATGAAGAAGCCATGGAAGTGCAGCTTAAAAAAGCAGATGCTGAAGAAAGAAAGACACTTCCTTTCCATAAGGGAATTTTAGATAAAGAACTTCCTTATACAATAGGAGGGGGAATAGGGCAAAGCAGGCTTTGTATGCACTTCTTGAAAAAAGCCCATATAGGTGAAGTGCAAGTATCGATTTGGCCAGAAGAAATGCTTAAAGAATGCGCCCAAAACAATATGCTTATTTTATAAAGGGAATATGACGAGAAAACATATACATGAAAAAAGTAGATGTAATAATAAACAGAAAATCTGACTATACAGACATGGGATATACCTATCTTTGCAGTGACGAATATGCAAAGGTAGGAAATATGGTCATGATTCCTTTTGGGCGAGGGAATCAATTAAAAGAAGGCTGTATAATAAAAATACAAGAGATGCAGAGTAGCAAAGACGAGGAAAATACTGATGCCCAAGAAAAGGAAATAAAGCTTAAGGAAGTTGCGGAACTTTGCGAAAACCATTTAACAGAAGAAATGGTTAATACTGCAAAATGGATGACAGAAAGGTATTATTGCAGACTTTACGATTGTATAGAACTTTTTCTTCCTCCATCAGGGGGAGAAAGTAAGAGAAAGATTAAGCCGGTTCATGGGGAACCTATAGAAGAAAAAGCAAAAATAGAAACCCTTACTGCCGAACAGGAGCAAGCACTAAGGGAGATAGAAATTGCTATAGACAAAGAAGAACAAAATCTTTTCCTAATAAAAGGGGTAACAGGAAGCGGCAAGACCCAGGTATACATAAGTGCCATTGAAAAACTTATTGAAAAGGATAAAACAAAAACGGCAATTATGCTGGTTCCGGAAATATCACTTACCAAACAAATTATAGATAGGTTTTCCCAATTTTTTGGCAAGGAACAAATAGCGGTACTTCATAGTCGCTTAACAAAAAAACAAAAATATGAACAGTGGAAAAATATAAAAGAGGGCAATGTAAAGGTTGTTATAGGAGCTAGATCTGCAATTTTTGCACCCTTAAAAAACATAGGCCTTATAATTTTAGACGAGGAGCACGAAAGCACATACAAATCGGATCAAACGCCTAAATACGAGACTGTGGAAGTGGCGATAAAGAGAACCAAGGTATTTGGTGGAAGCATTATTTTGGGAAGTGCCACACCTGCGGTGGTGTCTTATGAGAGAGCTAAAGAAGGAATTTATTAACTTCTTTAAATGAAATAAAGATATAATAAATGCCAATTGCCAGAGGTTAAGATTGTGGATGTAAGCGAAGAACTTAAAGCAGGAAATAGAACCTCGATAAGCAGAGAGCTTTATAAAGAAATGAGTAATAGCCTGGAAAAGGGCAAACAAATAATTCTCTTCTTAAACAGGAGAGGATATGCAACCTATATAGGATGTAATAACTGTGGCTATGTGGCCAAGTGTGAA
>CAYJJM010000116.1:0-4617 GCA_964370515.1 uncultured Oscillospiraceae bacterium
TCATTTTGGTTAAGGTTTGATTTTGAGCCCCCTCAACGATTATGTGGTGGAACTCTGTATCATTTCCTATCATTCCCTCAGTGTTCCCCTCATTAAATGAATCTATAAATTTTGCAGAAACTTCCCTTAATTTTTCTTTTTCTTTATCTGTCATCCTTTCAGCTGCATATCCTGCAGCTAAAGCTTCCATGTTCTGCCTTACTTCTAGGATTTCTATCATATCTTTTTTGATTATATCTGAAACATATGCACCTTTTCTCGGCTTTAAAGTAACTAACCCCTCTTTTTCTAACTGTCTTATTGCTTCTCTAATTGGAGTTCTGCTTACACCAATTGTATCAGCAATCTCCTCTTCCATCATTCTAGTTCCCGGAGCTATCTCTCCCTTTAGTATTTTGGTTTTTATTTCTTCATATACCAACTCTCTAAGTGGTTTATGACGCCCAAGGCTAAAATCTATCATACATTTCCTCCTTATTATATATAGCTCATGGTATTTTCAAGAAAAGTTTCAGGGTTTTCTTTTTTTATTTTTTTGAAGGCTTTTTCTAGTTCTTTTTCCTTTTGCGAAATTGCAAAAACTGTAGGCCCGCTCCCACTCATTAAAACTTTTCCTGCTTTTACCTCTTCAGCAATCTTGTGCTTTGTATACACAATACTATTATATCTTTTTTCGCTATAATTTTCAAGAAAATTAATCATGTTTTTTTTGATTTTCTCAAAGTCTTTAAATTTAAGCCCTCTTATTAGTTTTTCCACATTCCCCTCTTCTCTTTTCTCTTCTAAGTTTATATTTTCATAAACCTCTTTTGTAGATACCCTAATATTAGGTTTGCTAATAAGGATTTTTCCTTCATAAGGCGTAACAGGAGTAAGAACATCTCCTATTCCCTCTGTTCTGGCAGCAAAAAAACCTTTGCCTTTTAACCTTGGTATTTTTTCTTCATTGGCCTTAATAATTACAGACAGTACAAAAGGAACATCTGCACCTATTTTTCCCCCCATATGACATAGTTCATCGTAGGAAAGTTCCAATCCAACCAAATCACTAAGACCTAACAAAGCTGCTCCACCATTTCCACTTCCCCCAGCAAGGCCTGCCTCAACAGGAATATTCTTTTTGATATTTATAGAAATTTTAGAAAATTTTTCGGAAAATTCCTTTTTTTCTATCTTTTCGTATTTTTCTTTCACTTCTATGTATGCTTTATGTACAATATTCCCCTCATTTAAAGGTATTTGATTTGATGAAGAAGTTATTTCAATTTTAAAGGGTTTATCGTCTTTTCTTTCTTCTAAATTGATAGTAACCACATCAAATATATCTATAGCTTGCATTACTCCGTCTAACTGGTGGTATCCGTTTGGAAGTTTCCCCACAATATCTAAGAATAAATTTATTTTTGCATATGACTTTAGTTCTATGGTTTTCATTTTTCCTCCTCTGGCTTAACCCCTTATTAAAAATGAGCGATTTTATCGCTCATTTTTTAATTTATTTTTTCTTTTTGTTCTGTGGTTTTTTCTTGTTTTTATTTCCCGATGATTGAGATTTTTTTTGAGCCTGTTTTTTTTCTTCAACTTTTTTCTTTACAGGGTGTTTATATGTAATTCCTACTTCTGAAATAGGTCTCTTTCTTGACACCCTAATATTGCCTGAACCTAATTCAACTTTATTTTCTGCTTTTTGTCTCTTTTTCTTTTCTTGCTCTTTGGCTTTCTTTTTCGCTTCTCTTGCCACAATCTCTTCTACGCTTTTTCCTGTAGCCTTGGCTTCTTTGTATGGGTTAACTGTTTGTTCTTTTTGTTTCCCATCTTTTTCTGCTTGTTTTTTTGCACTTCTTGCTGTAAAGAATACCATACCTACAATCATAACAGCCATCATTACAAAACTTGTAATCATTGTAGTATTACTATTTTGTGTTCTAAAGGATACCGTTAAATCCTCACCCAATACATCTCCATCAGCAGACTTGAAATTTTCTGATAACTCAAACCTATAAGAAGTGTCTGATTTAATAGCTTTATCCCCACTGCCAGTTGCAAGCACCATTAGTACTGTAGGGTCTTCTGGGTTATAGACTCCAATAACTGGAATTTTTTCTCCATCCTTAACAGTGACTTCTCCATCTTCATTTTCTGTTTCTTTAATTTCAATTAGGGAAAATGTTTTGCTATTTGACTCTTCATTTTTTTCTAAGTAAATATTTTCAGAAAAATAAATTTTAAGTCCAAAATTATCAATGGCAGCTCCAGTAGTTCCATCATGCGGTGAAGTGTCTTCTACCGAAAATGTGTCAGCAAATGCAACTGGTGCCATAGTCATCAACATCATCATAGCCACAATTGTTAGTGTAACTATTCTTTTCATAATCTCTTTCCTCGCTTTTCTTCTCTCAATTTTTTAAAAAATCCCCTGAGTATATCCCCACATTCATCTTCCAAAAGACCAGTCTTAATTTCAACTCTATGATTTAGATTTTCATTAGATGCTATTTGAACAACTGATCCACAAGCCCCTGATTTTGGGTCTTGCGTTCCGATTACTACTGTGTCTATTCTCGATAAAAGGATTGCACCTGCACACATAGCACAGGGTTCTAAAGTCACATACATAGTTGTGTCCACTAATCTCCATGTTTTTAATTTCTTTGAAGCCTTCCTTATTGCTACCATTTCAGCATGAAGGGTTGCATCATTTTTCCGTTGAGTTTGATTGTAGCCTCTACTAATAATTTTACCGTCTTTTACAATCACAGCTCCTACTGGTACTTCCCCTTTTTTTCTAGCCTTCTCGGCCTCTTTAAGGGCTTCTTTCATATACTTTTCCAAGCATACTCCTTTTTTTCGAAACATTGGACTACACAATATTTAATTTTACCATAAACCCCGTGAACATACAACAACTTGTTTTTTTGTTTTATATTGCATTTTTTAGGTATTTTTTAGGTCTTTCTGTGTTTTTAAGAGTTTTGTTATGGGCAGATACTTTTTATTGTAGATAGAATAGTCGCTAGCGAAATAATTCTTGAAAACAAATTTTTATACAGCTTATTCATCAAAATCCTTCAATTTTTCTTCTCTTGTTTCCATATTTATGTCTGCTTCTGGTAAATCTTGAAATATTGGGGCCTCTCCAATATTAGTAGCAAAGGGCATCGGTATATTAAATAACTTTATTTGGCGAACTAATTGTTCTGTAAAAAATGTTCCATATTTTCTAGCCCTTCTCACTACCCCTATATCCAACGGTATACAGCGGCAGGCTTCTTCCCTTCCCATTTCATAAATCACTTGGCCTTCTGGATTAGCCACACAAGAATGCCCATATGCAGTTGCCATATCCATACATCTACCTGTTGCATTTATGGAAATAAAGTATGCTTGATTTTCAAGTGCCCTAACAGCAGGAACATGTTTAAATGTATCATATAATCCTTCAGGGTCAATTGCTGGCCTTAAAAGAATTTCCGCTCCCATTAAAGTTAAATTTCTTGATATTTCCGGGAAGCACCAATCGTGGCAAATCATAACTCCAACTTTTATATCCTTTTCTTTTATGTTGAAGATTACATATCTGTCTCCTCTCGTGATTATACTTTCCGCCGGGTAATACGGACATATTTTTCTATAAACATCTATTAATTCTCCATCTGGGCCAAAAATTGGAAGACTATTGTACATAATTTCTTTTCCATCTTGTATTACAACTTCAGGAAGTGAGCAAGGTACAAAGTATATAGAATTTTCTTTAGCAATTCTCGAAAAAAAGTCCTTTATTTCTTTGTTGTCCAATCTCGCTTCAAGTCCAAGGCCCATTTCAATTCCTACCACCAATTCTGGCCTATTCATCTCATGCATTACATTCGAAACAGACTTTTCAAGTCTTTCCATATTAATTTTATAATCTACTGCAATACCATACTGCACTATTCCCACATTTAAAAACATTTCTAATTCTCCTTCCTAACAACCATTTATGTGATAAATGATTTTTTCTTTTGATTAAAAAATATTCCAAAAGCCGTCAAGCGACTTATGGAATATTTTCTTATTTGCATTACTTATTTTGCAAATCCATGCTCTTTTAAAATTTCAATTACTTCTTGCTGTGGTAACTCGAAGGCTTGGTTAAACTCTTTCCCCACCATTGTTTCCGCTGCAAAAAGAACATTTAAAATTGCCTCTTCTACACTTTCTGCTACAGCTTTATAAATCGGATCCATCATATCATCAGATAGAAGCTCAATTGTAGATTTATCAATAGAATATGCATTTTCATTTGCAGTAGAGAATGCCAAAAATAAATCTCCTGATCCATTTTCAAATCCTGCACCTAGTCTTCCTATTCCTATTTGAACTCTTTTGCACATTTTTTCAAGTTGCCAAGGTAATACTGGAGCGTCTGTTGCAAGAACAACTATAATGGAACCTGTTCCTGGCTTTGGTGCAAGTGAGTTTAGTATAGGATCGCAATTTTTTATCTTGTCTCCCATAGGCACTCCCAAAATTTGAAAATGTTCACGGAAGCCATGATTTGCTTGAACTAGTGCTCCTACTGTATATCCACCTGCTTCTTTTGGAAGAACCCTTGAAGATGTCCCTGTTCCACCTTTA
>CAYJJM010000117.1:0-4570 GCA_964370515.1 uncultured Oscillospiraceae bacterium
AATGCTATAAGCTGTGCTGTTATTGTAGTTCCAATGTTGGCTCCCATGATAACACTAATTGCTTGAGGAAGCTTCATTAATCCAGCACTTACAAATCCAATTACCATTACTGTCGTAGCACTACTACTTTGAAGTGCTGCTGTAGCAAGAGCCCCTGCCATAACACCTATAACAGGATTCTTCGTTAGCATCCCTAATATGCTTCTCATTTTGTCTCCAGCAGTTTTTTGTAATCCGTCACTCATCATATTCATACCAAAGATAAATACAGCGAGTCCCCCTAAACAGGTTATAATGATTTGATGTGTTTCCATTGAACAGTCCCTTTCATTTCTTTAATATAATGTTAACAACATTGGCTCTCTTTATCCAATACTAATTTTAACACATATTTAACTTTTTTAATAAAATTATTTTTAAATATTATTATTATTTCTCAGGGTATAAACAAGTTTTTTATTTTCAATACTTTTCAAAATTTCATTTTTTATTTTTTCTCTATTCTCCCCTTTTTCTTCAGAAAAAATTAAAATTTCTGAAGAATATTCTAAGAATTGTTCATAATCATTAAATTCACATAGCCCCAAATCAAAAATTACTTGTGTGAATTTTTTTGACTTTCTAATGTCATCTACCATTTTTAATATTTCACTTGATTCGCTTCGAAAAATAGGGTTTTCCACTTGATTTTGCTTAAACAAAAATATTTTTTCTTTTTTTTCTTTTATGAACTCTTCAATATTGTAAACAATTCCCTCTTTTCCTTTAGCCAAGTAAAACATAAACCTTCGCAAATCGTTCTTTTCTTCTATGCTTTCATCCTCTATCCATTTCTTAAAAGTTATTACCAGTGTTTTTTCTTCTTTGTACAAAATTTCCACTTCATTTAAAAGTGTATTTTCTGACGAAAATAATATGGCTGCTATTACTTTAGTCTTGCTAACATCTTCAGCAAAACCTTTTCCTGTTCTTTTGGCGTAAAAATCAATTTTTGCCTCACCCATTATATTTTTTATATTATCATATTTGGACATAACTATTTTGTTGTCTAATTCCTTGTTTGCACATTCCTTTACTATAGGAATTTTATCTACTAAAAAAACACCTTTTAGCTTTCCAAAATCTATTTTATTTTTTCTAATTGCCTCCCATTCAATTAAGTAAATGTCATCCCTATTATTTAATATTTCATCTTTTTTTACATCATAAATTCTTGTATTAACCCCCATATAATTATCTTCTATGGTTTTCTCTAACATCTCTCCATATTCAAGGGTTGCTACTATGCCTATATTTATATTTTCCATATTCTACCTCCAAAAAAAAGAAAGCCAATAGGGCTTTCTTTTTTATTAATTTAATTTAAATTTATATTTGTTACTTGTTTCTTATTGCTGCTTGTGCTGCTGCAAGTCTTGCAATAGGAACTCTAAATGGGGAACAAGAAACATAGTTAAGACCTACTCTATGGCAAAAATCAATTGACTTTGGATCTCCTCCATGCTCTCCACAAATTCCCAGTTTAATATTTTCTCTAACTGACTTACCTCTTGCTGTAGCAATTTCTATTAGCTGACCTACTCCCACTTGATCTAATGTTTGGAAAGGATCTTGTTCAAAAATACCTTTTTCTTTGTACTCTTTGATTATGTCTCCAGTATCATCTCTGGAAAACCCATATGCCATTTGAGTTAGGTCATTAGTTCCAAATGAGAAAAATTCTGCTTCTTTCGCTATTTCGTTCGCAGTAATTGCTGCTCTTGGAATTTCTATCATTGTTCCAACTAGGTACTGAATAGTAGTTCCTTCTTTTTCAAAACACTTTTCAATAGTTTCTACAACCACATCTTTTACATATTTTAATTCTTTCACATCACCTACTAAAGGAATCATTATTTCAGGTACTATCTCCATTCCTTTTTCCTTTTTAAGTTCAAGGGCAGCTGTTATAATTGCCTTAGCTTGCATTTCTGCTATCTCAGGATATGTAACAGCAAGTCTACATCCTCTATGCCCAAGCATAGGGTTAAACTCATGAAGTTCTGCAACTCTCTTGGTTAGTTTTTTAAGAGGCACATCTATTTGATTTGAAAGTTCCTTTATTTCACCATTTGTATGGGGCAAAAACTCATGTAAAGGAGGATCTAGCAGTCTAATTGTAACTGGTTTATCTTCCATGATTTCATATATTTCTTTAAAGTCTCCTTTTTGGTAAGGCAATAGCAATTCTAGTGCTTCTCTTCTTTCCTCTTCTGTTTCAGCAACTATCATTTTTCTAACAATTGGAATTCTATCTTCTTCAAAGAACATATGCTCTGTTCTGCAAAGGCCGATTCCTTCTGCTCCAAATTCTATGGCAACTTTTGAATCTTTTGGATTATCCGCATTTGTACGAATATGTAAGTCTCTAAATTCATCTGTCCATTCCATTATTTTTCCAAAGTCACCTGAAAGATTTGGTTCTTCTGTTTTTATTTGTCCTTCATAAACAGTTCCTGTACTTCCATCTAGAGAAATATAGTCTCCTTCTTTGTATATGAGTTTGCCTATTTTTAATTGTTTTTTTGATTCATCAACTAAAATTTCTGAGCATCCAGCAACGCAACATTTGCCCATACCTCTTGCTACAACCGCAGCATGAGAAGTCATTCCACCTCTTGCAGTCAAAATTCCTTCGGCAACAACCATTCCTGCTAAGTCTTCTGGTGAAGTTTCTTTTCTCACAAGAATTGTTTTTTCTCCTTTTTCGCAAGCTGCTACTGCGTGATCTGCTTCAAAATAAATTTTTCCTGTTGCTGCTCCTGGTGAAGCAGGAAGACCCTTTGCAAGTTCTTTTGCACTCTTTAGCTCTGCTTCTATGAATTTTGGATGCAATAATTGGTCTATTTGTTCTGGCCCTATTCTCATGATCCCAGTCTTTTTATCAATTAAGCCCTCATCAACCATATCAACAGCTACTTTTACTGCTGCCTCTGCTGTTCTTTTTCCACTTCTTGTTTGCAACATATAAAGCTTATTTCTTTCTACTGTAAACTCCATGTCTTGCATGTCTGTATAGTGATTTTCTAGAAGGTCTGCAATTTTTTCAAATTGAGTATACACCTCTGGGAAGGCATCTTTCATCTTTGAAATTGGAAGCGGAGTTCTTATTCCTGCCACAACATCTTCTCCTTGGGCATTGACAAGAAATTCTCCAAAAATTTTCTTTTCTCCATTTACAGGGCTTCTTGTAAATGCAACTCCAGTACCAGAAGAGTCTCCCATATTTCCAAATACCATAGATTGTACATTTACTGCAGTTCCCATAGATGCAGAGATATCATTAAGTTTTCTATATAATATAGCTCTATCGTTATTCCAAGATCTAAATACAGCCATTATTGCTTCCATCAGCTGCTCTTTTGCATCTTGCGGAAAATCTCGACCTAACTCATCTCTGAAAAGTTTTTTGTATTGTACAATGATATCTTTCAAATCTTCAGTGGTTAAATCTACATCTTCTGTTATTTTTTTTGCTTTTTTCTTTGCTTCAAAGATTTCATCAAATTTTGCTTTTGGCACTTCTAGTGCAACATCACTGAACATTTGGATAAATCTTCTATAGCTATCATAGGCAAATCTTGGGTTTTCAGTTAATTTAGCTAGTCCTTCTACTACCTCATCATTTAATCCTAAATTCAATATAGTATCCATCATACCTGGCATTGAAACAGGCGCTCCTGATCTTACAGAAACCAATAAAGGATCCTCTTTGTCCCCAAATTTTTTGCAAGTTACAGTTTCCAACTCTTCTAACTTTGTAAATATTTCTTCTACAATTTCTTCCTTAATAGTTCTATCTTCTTCATAAAAGTTGATACATGCTTCTGTTGTTACCGTAAATCCAAATGGCACAGGTAGTCCTACCTTGGTCATTTCTGCAAGATTTGCCCCTTTTCCTCCTAGCAAAGCTTTCATTTCTTTAGTTCCCTCATTAAATGAGTAAACAAATTTCTCCATTAATTTTCTCCTCCTACAAATAATTAAAATTGTATTTTTTTCTCTATATATTCTTTCACTTCAGCAATAGGTATTCTAATTTGTTCCATAGTATCCCTATCTCTTATAGTTACACATTTATCCGTTTCTGTGTCAAAGTCTACACAGATAGAAAACGGAGTTCCTATTTCATCTTCTCTCCTATAACGCTTCCCTATGGATCCAGCAGTGTCATAGTCTATCATAAAATATTTGCTCAATTCCTCATAAATAGGCATTGCTACATCTTCTAGTTTTTTTGTTAAAGGTAGAATAGCTGCTTTAAAAGGAGCTAATGCTGGGTGGAATCTAAGAACAACCCGTTTATCTTCTTTACCTTTTTCATCTACCAAAATTTCTTCGTCGTAAGCATCTACTAAAAATGCCAATGTAACTCTATCTGCACCTAAGGAAGGTTCAATACAATAAGGTACATATCTTTCTACATTTTTGGGGTCATTAGGGTCTTGTTCCACATATATCATCTCTTCTCCTGAGTGTTCCATATGCTGCTTTAAGTCAAAGTCGGTTCTATCCGCAATGCCCCACAGTT
>CAYJJM010000118.1:0-2376 GCA_964370515.1 uncultured Oscillospiraceae bacterium
ATTTACTGTGTGCTTTATCATTACGCTTCACTATGATACCTGCCATAGCAAGGTATACAAGAGCCATAAATCCATCATGGAATGGTATAATGGCTGTTTCTAGCATGGAGTAGGGTATAAATCCTCCCAATACTATTAGTGTAAATAAACCTTCTTTTCCTTTTGTAGTTAAAACTTTTTTAATCCCATATATAAATGTTGTACCTATCATTAGCACATAGGCAATTCCTGCAAATATTCCGCTTTTAAATGCTATGTCCAAATAGTTGTTATGGGCATACATGGATTTTCCTGCTTCACTTACATAGCCTTGTGAAGAATCTGTCCCAAACCAACTAACCTCTCCTAAATAGTAGCTATACACATCCATTCTTCCTGATGATAATTCATTTAACCTGTCATAAAGACTCATTGCCTCTGTCTCTGTTGTTGCATATGTCACCTGGATATAGTTAAATAGATACTCCCACAGAGGCTGGCTAATAATGATAATGGCAACACCTGTAACCCCAAGGATTATTCCTCTTCCAAGTTTGTTAAGTTCTACTTTGTAATAATAAATTATAGCGACAAGCATTAAGCATATCATAGTAATATAGGCTAATTGTGATGCCCTAGCAACAGATAATATCATAAGTTGCAATGAAGCTGCAATGACAATAATTGGGATTATTTTGTTTTTGTCTTTTATATAAAGGTATATGCTACAAGCAACTATACTGCATAATACAAATCCTAGGGCATTTGGGTTTGTATTTATTCCCAGATATTCACTAAATGGAATTCCCGTATCTGGCGTATGCTGGGTTGCTTGGGGAAAGAACAAGAATAACGCCATTATATAAACCAGTCCTGTATATGAGAATCCTTTTGAAATCAACACAAAAAATCTTTCTGTTTCTTCACCACTTTTATTGCCTATCACAATATAAAAAGGTGTAAATATAAATATCATTATAAAGCCTATTATTTCTAATTCTCCTCTGCCCGTGTTGTGAGTAAAGCTTGTTATTATCATCATTATGGCCACAAAATAGTAAGGTATCATCAGTGGCAAATTCCACTGTTTTGCTTCTACTTTTTTATCCATATTGACAAGAATAATTGCAATCATTCCCAAGATGAAAATCACACTTTTTTTCTGCATATCTATTGGGTTAAATCTAGAAATTACTATTATCAAAAATATGGAAAAAATTGCTGCCAAAACAAAAGTCAGAATTCCTCTTTGTTTTGTATTTAATTTTCCTGTTATGCCCAAAGTTTTATTTAATAGATAAACAAATGGGCATTGTATTCTCATTATTATATTCTGCATTAGGTTTGTAGTTGTGTTCATATGGCTATTATCTCCTTCTAGAACTTTATTCTAACATCGTATATTTTACTAAAGTAAATTCTGGTAATTAGGTTTTTGAATGTTTTCTTCAAAGTGGTTTTCATCAATGTTCTTTTGGTCTTTAAAATATTCTTTGTTGTCTTTGGATAAATTTCTAATTTATCTTTTCCTATCTTTGCTATAACTTTATTTCCAATTTTGATTTGCGGGACTATTTCTCTTTCAAAAGACTTTTCTTTTGACTTAAATATCAAGGGCTTTGCCTTTTCTTTTTTCTTGGTTTCTCCATAGCTTTGAAAAATTTCTATGACTTTGCTTTTTTCTATAGGTAGTATTGTTTCCATTTGATATGAGTTTAAAATTTCTTGGTTAAGAGATTTCATGTTTTCATTTTTTTTAAGCAGTTTACATGAATGAGCTTGGGTGTTTTCTCCATTAATTTGACAATATAACTTTTGGGATAATTCTTCTAGTTCTTTGGGCAAAATAATGTCAAACTTGATTTCTAATGCCTTTTCTGTTTCTTTTATTTCTTCAATAGTGATAGGAAGACCATTTGCCTTTTCCAAAAATTCATCTGCTTTCTTGTCCTTTGTTTTTAGTCCAAGTGCATATAATTTATACGGTTCTGGTAGGTGTTTCTGTCTGTATATTATATTTGTGTCAATATTCTTTATAGTTTCGCTTATTAAATCATGGTATTTTTTTTGTTCTTTGTCAGTTAAGATTCCTTTGGGGATTTCCTCTTTTGACAAAATCCATTGTAAATCATACATTAATGCATATTGCAAAAATTCAGGAACCCTATTAAATTTTTCTTCATATGTTCTTATCAAGAACATATGAACAAGTTCCATATATGGCACATATGTTTTGGGATTATCCCACCGAGTTTTTATTAGAGATGATTGGTTTTTTCTTCTTCTATACAAATATCTAGCTTTTGGTACAAGTCCTATAAGGGGCTTGTCTCTAAAGATTTCATAATTCAATCGGAAATCTTCGCTCACCACTAATTCTTCAAAAAATTTATATTT
>CAYJJM010000118.1:2386-4536 GCA_964370515.1 uncultured Oscillospiraceae bacterium
TGCCCTGTAATAAGCTGATGCAGAGCTTAGCAATACAGCTTCTGGTTTAGAAATTAAGTTTACCAATTCATTTTCTTTTCCAAATTTATTGTTTAGAGGATGTCTACCTTTTTTTCCTTCAAAGTAATAAATTGGTATTGCCACAACATTTGTTTTATCTTTTTCTTTGGAAAAATAGTTATAAACTTCTTTCATCGTTTTTTTTGTAATAATATCATCCGGATCCACAAAGGTTACAAATTCCCCCTTTACATATTGGATCCCCAGATTCTTGGTTTCTGCAACTCCTTGGTTTTCTTTGTGAATTACAACAATGTTGTTAGGATATTTTGCTTTATATTTATCACAAATATCTCCACTATTATCTGTTGACCCATCATTTACAAGGATAAGCTGTACATTATCTATAAACCCTATATTTTGTTTTATAATGCTAGATATGGCTTCATCAATGTATTTTGCTACATTGTAAACTGCCATTATGCAACTGATTTTGTACTGATATTTGCCCATGTTTTCCTCATTTTTTAGTGAATTTATTTGTTTTGTTCTTAATTAAATTGTTTTGTCTAAATTATTTTATCTTTTTTTAGGTACTCTACAAGTCTTTCTGTGTTTTTGCCGTCGTGAAACTCTACAATCTTTTTGTAATTACTTATATAATTTTTTTCCTGTTCTGTATTATAGCTGTTTTCAACTAGCATTCTAATTTCGTCTGTTTTATAAGCAATATCTCCAAATATGTTTTTTTCATTTATCATTAACTTGGTTTCGTTTCCATATTTTTTTAAGGATTCTTGTTTTTCTTCCCATGCAAAAATTATATTTGAACCACGATAAAAAGCATCGTATGCAATGGATGAATAGTCTGTTAATACTCTTGTTTTTTCTAAAATCTTCCCATAGTTAAATTCTTTTGGAATGTAATTTAATATTTCTCCAAAGGATTCGATTTGCTTAAGCATCAAAGGATGTGGCATTACAACTATTTTTTCTCTTAAATTTTTCGGAATTTGTTCTATAATTTTTACTAAAAATTTATAGTAACTTGTTTCGGTGAAGTTGGCTTTTGCCAAGTTGTAATCCCAAGCTCTCCATGTAAGCATAACTGCAATTTGATCTGGGTTAGGCTTTGAAACATTCCTATCGAACTTTGGCAAACCTGTTATGTACATATCCTGTGGTTTATATAGTTCTTCAAATTCCAAAAAATGTTTTGCTTCTAACTTTGATGAAACAACTACTTTGAAGTTGGCATTTTTATTTTTGCTTGTCAAAAAAGTCCTAACATCTTCAGGGAATGCTACCATATATTTAATTCCATGTTGTAAAAAAACAAAATCAAATTTCCCATATCTTATTTTTTTTAACACAGCTTTGGAAGCTGTTCTAAGATCTATGGCATGTGTAAGAACATCGCTTCCCATAAATTTATTGGCTCTAAAAAACTCTAAATAATGTTTAAATGTGTATTTTTCTATTAGATTTTTTCTGTACTTTGGCTGAATTTCAAGGTTTTCTATCTCTCTCTTGGATAAAATATAATATGCGTTTTCATACCCTAAGTCTATTAATTTCTCATATAGGACAGATGCTGATTCTTCATATCTTTCCGAAAATTTTTCAAAAAGTATAATGTGATTAGATTTTCCTTTTAACTTGGCTATTATTGAGGCTAGTAGAATTTTGTTTTGTTCTATAAAGTTATCTGATTTTAATTTTTTTCTTACTCTCAAACTTGCGGCAGTACTTAGGGCTTCGTGGATATATAGGATGGTTTCATCATCTCCTAGTTTAATAATTCTGCTACGCTTTGCCTTGTATTTAAGGTTTAATGCACTGAATTTTATTCTGTTTTGAAGCATATTTCCTTCTTTGTCTTCATATTTTATTTCAATCTTATTATTTATTTCCATTTGGTAAATGTCTTTTATTGGAATTGAGAATGTATAGCGATTAATATGAAAATTCTTCCAAAACTTTATGCCTTTTGAGAACATGTATCTTGGTTCAATTTCTTTGTTTCCAATGATAAAGTTTATTGGCGTATTTTTTTTCACTTGAGAAGATATGGAATATACGCAAAAGCTAGATATTTTAATGTTCTCCCCTTTTTTCCTTAGCAGTGAAAAGAAGTTGGCAAAATTAAT